>NZ_JBOFOC010000193.1:0-29740 GCF_051659245.1 Microbulbifer sp. | reverse complement strand
AGAGCCCGATCGCGGGCATGTCGGATGGCCGCCCCGCCGCTCCTACGCAAATAAAAAGCCGTCGGTGAGACGGCTTTTCAGTGATCGGTTCAGCGCTCCAGCTGGTCCAGTTTGCCCTTTTTGCCATCCCATTCCGCGGCGTCCGGGAGCGGGTCTTTCTTCTCGGTGATGTTGGGCCAGATCTCCGACAGCTCCGCGTTCAGCTCGATAAACTCCTGCTGGTCCTCCGGCACCTCGTCCTCGGAGAAGATGGCGTTGGCGGGGCACTCGGGCTCGCAGAGGGCGCAGTCGATACACTCGTCCGGGTGGATCACCAGGAAGTTGGGGCCTTCATAGAAACAGTCCACCGGGCAAACTTCCACACAGTCGGTGTATTTGCACTTGATGCAGTTTTCCCCAATTACGAATGTCATGCTTGTCCCTCGATAATGCCCTGAGTCAATGGAGCCGCGGATTTTAGCAATTACTGGCGCGAAATGCAGAGGCTTTTGAGTCCGATTGGTTGGGTGCTTATAACCTGGGAGTGGAGTTATCTTTCCAAAGACGCTGAAGGCTCCAGCTCCACTTGCGGGTCGCAGGCCCGCCTGTAGGAGCGGCCCATGGCCGCGATCGGACTTTCCGCTATCCCTGACCCCGATCGCGGCCATGGGCGGATGGCCGCCCCGCCGCTCCTACAGGAGTTTGCGCAGAGCGTAGAGCTTCTCCAGCGCCTGGCGCGGGGTCAGGTCGTCCGGGTCCAGTTCCTCCAGGGCTTCCACCGCCGGGTGAGGGGGGGCGCCGAACAGGTCCACCTGTTGGGGCGAAGCGGGCGCGGGTGCCGGTTGCGGGACCCTTTCCCGGGTTCCGGGTTCCGGGTCCCGGGTCCCGATTGCTGTTTCCCGAGTCCCGTTTTCCAGCGCCTCCAGCCGATGCTTCGCCTCCACCAGCACATCGCCGGGAATCCCCGCCAGTTTCGCCACCTGCAGACCGTAACTCTTGGACGCCGGGCCCTCCTGGATGCGGTGCAGGAAGACGATACCGTCGCCGTGCTCGGTGGCGTCCAGGTGGATATTGGCCGCTTCCGGGCACTGCTCCGGCAGCGCGGTGAGTTCGAAGTAGTGGGTGGCGAACAGGGTGAAGGCGCGCACCTGATCCGCCAGGTAGTGAGCGCAGGCCCAGGCCAGGGACAGGCCGTCGTAGGTGCTGGTGCCGCGGCCGATTTCGTCCATCAGCACCAGGCTGTGCTCGCTGGCGTTGCGCAATATGTTTGCCGTCTCGGTCATTTCCACCATAAAGGTGGAGCGACCGCCGGCCAGATCGTCGGCGCTGCCGATGCGGGTAAAGATGCGGTCCAGCAGGCCGATGCGTGCGGAGTCCGCCGGCACATAGCTGCCGATATGGGCGAGCAGGGCGATCAGCGCGGTCTGGCGCATATAGGTGGACTTACCGCCCATATTGGGGCCGGTGATCACCAGCATGCGGCGGTCGTCGCGCAGCTCGATATCGTTGGCCACGAAGGGCTCGTCCAGCACCTGCTCCACTACCGGGTGGCGGCCGGCGGCGATCGCCAGACCGGGCTCCGCACACAGTTCCGGGCAGCACAGGCGCAGGTTGTCGGCGCGTTCGGCGAGGCAGGCGAGCACGTCGAGTTGGGACACCGCGGCTGCGGCGCCCTGCAGTTCCACCAGGGACTGGTTGAGTTGGGTGATCAGCTCCTCGTACAGGGCCTTCTCCCGCGCCAGGGCGCGGCTCTTGGCGGAGAGGGCCTTGTCCTCGAACTCCTTCAGCTCCGGGGTGATAAAGCGCTCGGCGTTCTTCAGGGTCTGGCGGCGGATGTAGTCGGCGGGGGCCTTGTCGCTCTGGCCGCGGCTGATCTCGATAAAGTAGCCGTGCACCCGGTTGTAGCCCACCTTGAGGGTGGGAATGCCGGTACGCTCCTTTTCCCGGACCTCCAACTGCACCAAATAGTCGCCGGCGTTTTCGCTGATGGAGCGCAGTTCGTCCAGCTCGCTGTCGTAGCCATCGGCGATCACACCGCCGTCCCGGATCACCACCGGTGGGTTTTCCACCAGGGCGCAGTCCAGCAGTTCCACCGTCTCCGGCCACTCGCCGATCTCCCGCGCCAGCTCCGCGAGCAGGGGGGCATCGGTTTCCGCCAGCTGCCGCTGGATCTCCGGAAACTGCACCAGCGACAGTCCCAGCCGCGCCAGGTCCCGCGGCCGCGCGGAGCGCAGGGCCAGGCGGCCGAGGATGCGCTCCATATCGCCCACGGGTTTCAGTGCCTCCCGCAGCGGCTCGAAGCGGTAGTCGTCGATCAGTGCGGCGATGGCGCCCTGGCGGTTTTGCAGGGTCTGCAGTCGGCGCAGCGGGTTGTTCAGCCAGCGGCGCAGCAGGCGGCTGCCCATGGCGGTCTTGCAGCTGTCGAACACCGACAGCAGAGTGTTTTCATCACCGCCGCCCAGGTTCAGGTCGATCTCCAGGTTGCGCCGGGAGGCACCGTCCAGGGCCACGGTATCGTCGCTGCTTTCGGTCTGCAGGCTGCGGATATGGGGCAGCTCCGTGCGCTGGGTGTCGCGGGCGTACTGCAGCAGGCAGCCCGCGGCGGCCACCGCCGCATGCAGTTGGCTGCAGCCGAAGGCTTCTAAATTGAGGGTGCCGAACTGCTGGTTCAGCAGGCGCAGGGCGGTTTCCAGTTCGAACTCCCAGGGCGCGCGCCGGCGCAGTCCGGGACGCTTTTCTATTTCCGCGGGCAGCGCCAGGCCTTCGGCCGCCAGCAGTTCCGCCGGACCGTGGCGCTGAACCTGTTCCGCCAGCGCTTCCAGGCTGTCCACCTCCTGCACCGCGAAGCGGCCGGTGGCCAGGTCCAGCAGGGCCAGGCCGAACTTGTCGGCCAACTGTGTCACCGCCGCCAGCAGGTTGTCCCGGCGCTCATTGAGCAGAGCCTCGTCGGTCACCGTGCCGGGGGTGACGATGCGCACCACCTTGCGCTCCACCGGCCCCTTGCTGGTAGCCGGATCGCCGATCTGTTCGCAGATGGCCACCGACACCCCGGCCTTGATCAGCCGCGCCAGGTAACCCTCCGCCGCGTGGTAGGGCACCCCGGCCATGGGAATGGGATCGCCGCCGGACTTGCCGCGGGCAGTGAGGGTCACATCCAGCAGCTCCGCGGCCCGCTTGGCGTCGTCGTAAAAGAGTTCATAGAAGTCGCCCATGCGGTAGAACACCAGCTCCTGGGGGTGCTGGGCCTTGATCTTCAGGTACTGCTGCATCATGGGGGTGTGCTGGGCGGTCGCTGCTTGCGGCATGGAGGGACTACTTCTTCTTCTGAGTGGGTTGAGTGGAAGGGCGCTATTGTAGCGGCTCGGGCTGTGGTTGAAACCGGGGGAGGCTTGATAGGCCGGGGGGGCCGAACCTTGTAGGATGGGCAAAGGAGCGCAGCGACGTGCCCATCTACTGCGGCTATAGGTCGGGGAAGGAGGTCACTCTATTTGAAGATAAACCTGATTCTTTTCCCGTTTGCCGATGGCAACGACCATAACAACGACCTTGCCATCATCAACGTGATACACCAGCCGGTAGCCGGCGGTTCTCAGTTTAATTTTATACAGATCCTTGTGGCCGTGTAGCTGGTCTTTGAGGTTGCGCGGGTTTTTCAGGCGTTCCTTGAGCTTATCTTTGAACTGCTCACGGATGGTGGCCCCCAGCTTTCTCCAAGTCTTGAGGGCCTTTGGGTGAAACTTCAGTTCATAGCTCATCCGGGTCCACCGACACGGCTTCGCCGCCATCGGCGAGGCGCTCTTCGGCTACCCGCCCAAGCTCGGCATCTTCCAGGCGCTCCAGTATCTCTTCGAACATGGCGGGGGAAAGGCAGTACATGACTGGCTGGTTCCGGTTAAGTACGGCAACGGGGCCCTCTTTAGTGTCTCTGGCGAGGGCCATGGGGTCGCGTTTTGCCTGGGATATGGGGATGACCATATCGGACAGTATTTGGATAGCAGTCATGTTGCACCTAACAGAGGCTGTTAATTAGTGCTAATAATAGTGCTATTAAGAGCTGCCAACAAGATTCGAGAGTGGGCAGATAGCCAATGGGGCCGGACTAGGGCCGGACTGGATTGATACCGCCGAAGACTCCAGGAAAGTCGCCCCGCCAGGAGTCGCATTGCAGGGATTGCAACCAGACGCCGGGAAGCTGTCAATGAAACCGGGAAGGATTCCTGCAAGGGGTGGCGATCTTTTGTACAAATGTGCCATGAGGACTACTCCCTCGCCCCAAATGTGAATAAGATCACAGGCTTGGCTGTATCGAGCTGGGGGCGAGTCCAAGCGCTCCCGTAGAACAAATAACGTACAACCAAAGGGGCCGTTTTGGGCGAAATTCTGATCAGCTGGATTGGTGGCAGAGACCTCGCCGCTGCCGGCGAAGGCGCAAATCACCTCGGTCCCATTGCCTCCACCCTGCGGGCACAGGACTTTGACCGGGTCGAACTGCTGTACAGCTATCCCGACGCCGAGGTGTCTGGCTATCTCGAGTGGCTGACGTCACTCTCCAGCACCGATGTGGCGATACAGAGAGTCGAGCTGTCATCCCCTGTCAATTTTGGCGAGATTTACCTGGCCGCAGACAGGGCCTTGAAGGCGTTGTCCACAGAGCCGGGCAGCCGGCTCAATATCCTGCTCAGTCCCGGAACACCGGCTATGCAGGCAGTCTGGCTGCTGCTGGGTAAGACGCGCTATCCGGCAAGCTTCTGGCAATCCTCCCCGGAGCAGGGAGTGGAAAGGGTAGAGGTACCTTTCGACATCGCTGCGGAATACGTGCCGGCAGCCAGCAATATCTCCAGTGATGCTATGGCGGGCATGGCCAGTGGCGGCTCGCCCACCACTGCCGCATTCAACGACATCATTACCCAGAACCCACAAATGATGCGGCTCAAGTCCCAGGCCGCAATCCTGGCTGCGCGGGAAGTGCCGGTCCTGATCTACGGTGAGTCCGGCACTGGCAAGGAATTGTTTGCCCGCGCTATCCACAACGCCAGCCCCCGCGCGGCCAGCCCCTTTATTGCGGTCAACTGCGGTGCCTTCCCTGCGGAATTGATCGATTCGATACTCTTCGGCCACAGAAAGGGTGCCTTTACCGGCGCCCACAGTGATCGGGATGGTGTATTCCAGCAGGCCCACGGCGGAACCCTGTTTCTGGATGAGTTCGGCGAACTGGACCCGGCCGTCCAGGTGCGCCTGCTCAGAGTATTGCAGGATGGCACCTTCACACCGGTTGGCGGCCGCGAGCAGTGCCGGGTGAATGTGCGTATTGTCGCCGCCACCAACCGCGACCTCCTCAAGGCGGTAACTGACGTCAATTTCCGTGAGGACCTCTTTTACCGGGTGGCAGTTGGCGTTCTCCACCTGCCACCTTTGCGCGAGCGGGAGGGCGATCTGGGTCTGCTTGCCGATAGAGTAATCGCATCCCTCGGTCGCCAGGATGCTCACCTGAAAGATAAGAAAATTTCTATAGCCGCAAGAAATCTTATCCTCCGGCATCCCTGGCGAGGCAACATGCGGGAACTGCACTCCACGCTGCTGCGCGCCGCGCTGTGGAGTGCCACAGACACCATCGAAGCCGAAGACCTGCGCCAAGCCCTGTTCCAGATGCCGGAAAAAGAACCGGGGGTTCTGGACCGGGATATCTCCCAAGGTATTGATATTCAAGCACTTTGCGACGACATCTGGCGACATTACATCCCCCGCGCACTGAATGCAGCGCACGGCAAAAAGACTCGTGCCGCGGATCTTCTGGGGCTGAATAACTACCAGACGCTGACCAATCTGATGGAAAAACTGGGCCTGAAGTGAAACCTGGCACGTACTTCGCAATAAGCTCGGCATGGATAGAATTTTTTATATGAAATCGCAGAACTTCGAATTCCTCCGCCCGGAAAACGAAACCCTGGCCAACCTCGCCGGCTTGGCAGAGGCGGTGCTCCATGTGGACCCGGGCAGCGCCCTCACGCGCCTGCGCGGCTTTGCCGAAGAGGTCACCAAGAGCATCTACAAAGAGGAATACCTGCCGCGGCTGCCCCAGGCCAACTTTTACGAACTGGTAAAAAGCCGCGTATTCGAGGACTGCGTGGACCGCTCCCTGATTCACCAGCTCAACTTTCTGCGCGTACAGGGCAACGAGACAGCCCACGGCTCCAAAGGGGACCTGCGCAGCGCGCAGATGGCCCTGGGCACTGCTCATCAGCTCGCCCTATATATGGCGCTCAAGTACTACGGCAAAACCAAGTCAGATATACCGCCGTTCAGGGATGTGGCAGATCCCACCGCCCAGCTCAGCCAGCTAAAGAAATCCGTCAGTAAATACGAGGCGGAGATCAAGGCCCAGGCCAGCCAGTTGGAGGAGGTGATCGAACAGCTGGAAAAAGAGCGCACCCGCAACAGCGCCAGGATCGAACCGCCCCACAAGCAGGATGCCGCGCGCAAACAAGCCCAGAGCCATGGAGTGGCGGACTCCCTGCAATGGGACGAAGCCAAAACCCGTCGCTTGCTGATCGATACCATGCTGGCCAAGGCCGACTGGGATCTCAAAGACCCGGAGCAGGTCACGCTAGAACACGAAGTACCAGAGCCCTCCACCAGGAGCGGCAAGGGAAAGGCCGACTACGTGCTCTGGGGAGATAACGGCCAGCCCCTGGCGGTTATCGAAGCCAAGAGGTCAGGCGAGCAAAACCTGCAGGCCGGCCGCGAGCAGGCCCGCATCTACGCCGATGGCCTGGAAAAGATGGGCTTCCGCCGCCCGGTGATCTTCTACACCAACGGCTACGAGAGTTTCATCTGGGACGATGTCCAGTACAACACCTACCGCCCGGTGTACGGCTTCTACAGCAAAGACAGCCTCGAGTACTTGATCTACCAGCGCCAGTACCGCGAGAGCCAGCCGGAGCAGCTCAACCCGAAAGCGGATATCGCCGGCCGCCCCTACCAGATCGAGTCCATCAAGGCCGTCGCCAACCGCTTTCAGGAGCAGCGCCGCAGCGCCCTGATCGTACAGGCCACCGGCACTGGTAAGACCCGCGTGGCCATCGCCATCAGCGAGCTGCTGCTGCGCGCCAACTGGGGCAAGCGCGTGCTCTTCCTGTGCGACCGCAAGGAACTGCGCACCCAGGCCAACAACGCCTTTAAAGAGCTGCTGCCCAGCGAGCCCCGCTGCGTGATCGGCGAGACGAGTAAAATCGACCAGTCCGCGCGCATCTACGTCGCCACCTATCCCAGCATGATGAACCGCTTCGCGCAGCTGGATGTGGGCTTCTTCGACCTGATCATCGCCGACGAATCCCACCGCAGTATCTACAACAAATACCGGGATTTGTTCGACTACTTCGACGCGCTGCAGCTGGGCCTCACCGCCACTCCGGTCAAATTTATCAGCCGCAACACCTTCGAGCTGTTCGGCTGCGAGAGTACCGATCCGACTTTCGAATTCGGCTTGGATGACGCCATCAACAACGAGCCGCCGTACCTGGTACCTTTCCGGGTCAAGGACCTCACCACCGAGTTCCTGCGCGAAGGTATCCATTACAATGATCTCAGCGAGGAGCAGCGCCGCCAGCTCGAGGAGGATCTCGGCGAGGAAGAGGCTAAGCTGGCACAATTCGCCGGCAGGGATATCGGCCGCACGATCTACAGTGAGGATACCGACCGTATCATCCTGGAAAACCTGATCGATAACGGCATTAAGGACGAAACCGGTTCGCTGGTGGGCAAAAGCATCGTCTTCGCCCAGAGCCAAAAGCACGCCGAACAGCTGGAAACCCTGTTCTGCAAGCTCTACCCCCAGTACGGTACCCGCGTCTGCAAGGTAATCCACAACGCCGTGCCCAAGGCGGAGAGCCTGATCGGCGACTTCAAAAAGCCCGACAACGACTTCCGTATCGCCATCTCCGTGGACATGATGGACACCGGCATCGACGTGCCGGAAGTGGTCAACCTGGTGTTCGCACGCCCGGTGAAATCCTGGGTCAAGTTCTGGCAGATGATCGGCCGCGGCACCCGCCTGCGGGAAAACCTGTTCGGCCCCGGCAAACCCAAAACCGAATTCCTGATTTTCGACCACTACGGCAACTTCAGCTTCTTTGAAGAAGAATACCGGGAGGCCGACGACGTCGGTGGCAAGTCCTTGCTGCAGACCCTGTTCGAAGCCCGCCTGGAACTGGCCCTGGCCAGCCTCAAGACCAATCACCGCCAAGGCTTCGACACCGCACTGGAATTGCTCAAGGCGGATATCAACGACCTGCCGGAAGACAGCATCGCTGTGCGCCGGGAGCTGCGCACAGTACACCAGCTGCAACAGACCGACGCCCTGCAGCGCATGGATGGCAACACCCAGCACATCCTCAACACCACCATCGCGCCGCTGATGAGCGCGCGGGTGCTGCCGGACAAGTTCGCCATCGGCCTCGACCGCCTGATCGCCACCATCCAGCGCTGCCTGGTGGAACAGGCCAGCTGCTTCGAGGACGGCCGCGACCAGCTGCTGCAGGAGCTGGACAGGCTGGCGGTCAATATCCAGGCGGTGCGCCAGAAAGACAAGCTGATCGACGAGGTGCGCAGCGCCGACTTCTGGCAGAACCCCAGCGTCGAACGGCTGGAAGGGGCGCGCCGCGAACTGCGCGGCATCATGAAATACCGCCAGTCCGGCGGTGAGCCCGCCTATATCCTGCCCAGCACAAGTACCAGTGACAGCGGTGTGCAGGAAAATGAGCGCAAGGTCACCATCGGCGCCAGCGAGGCCACCCTCTACCGCCGCCGGGTAAAGTCCATTCTCGACCAGATGCTGGAGCGCAACCCGGTACTGCAGAAATTGCGCCGGGGCGAGCCGATCCAGGACAGTGAACTGAAAAATCTCACCTCCAGCATTCTCACCGAGCACCCGGGTGTCAGCCTGGAAGCCCTGAACGCATTCTACGGCCGCACCGCCGGCCAGCTGCAGATCACCCTGCGCGAACTGGTGGGCATGGACCCACAAGCCGTGGAGGCCCACTTCACCGGCTTCCTTCACGCCCATCCGCAGCTCACCCACAAGCAGGTGCGGTTTATGAACCTGCTCAAGAACCATATCGCCCAGTACGGCACCATCACCGTGGAAAAACTCTACGATGCGCCGTTTACCAGCGTTTCCCATGAGGGGGTGGATGGCGTTTTTCAGCCGGGGGATGTGGACGACCTGGTAGCGGTATTGAAACCTTTCCTCAAAGATGCGGCCACCACCGAAGCCCAGTGACCACGTATAACTGACGAACAGCGAAGAAGGGAATTGGAATGACATTACAGGAACTGCCGAACCAATACTGGATTGCGACTGCTGCCATCGCCCTGCTTGTGGCTGCCATTGCCTATCTGCTGGCCAGCCTGCGCAGCAGCAAGGCCGTGGCACAGGTGCAGCAGGAACTCTCCCTGGCGCAGGCCAGCGCGGAGCAGTTGCAGCAACAAAGGGATCTGATTCAGCAGCAGTTGGAGTGCACCAGCGAAGAGCTGGCCACTTTGAGGCTGGACCATCGGGCACTCGCCACGCGCCTGGAGTCCGAACAGGCGGGCAGGGCCGACCTGGGTGAGCGTTATGAGAAGTTGGAACGCGAGCTGGAAAAGACCCGTGCCGACCTGCGAACGGCGGAAAACACCCTGCACGGCACCCAGACTGAACTGCAGCAGAGCCGCACACAGCGGGAGCAAACCCAGCGGGACCTACAGCAGCAGCTGGCAGATGCCCGCGAGCAGTATCAAAACCTGGAGCGGAAATATGAGCATCTGCAACAGCAACACAGCACGCTGAACGCGGAATACGCGAAGCTGCAGACCTCGCTGGCGGAGAGGGACGAGAGCCACCGCGCGCAGCTGGCGCACTTCGAGGAGCAAAAGAAAGCCTTGGGTGAGGAGTTCAAGGTGCTCGCCAATGAAATTCTCGATCAGAAGAGCAAGGCTCTGCAAAGTTCGAGTAATACCAGCCTGTCCGCATTGATGAGCCCATTCAAACAGTCCATCGACAGCTTCAAGAAAGAAGTGCAGGAAATCCATCACCGCGAAACCAGCCAGCGCGGCGAGTTGCGTAACGAGTTGGAACAGCTGAAGCAACTTAACCAGCAGATCACCACCGAGGCCCACGAACTCTCCACCGCCTTGCGCGGCCAGAAGAAACTGCAGGGCAACTGGGGGGAAATGGTGCTGGAGAGCGTCCTCGACCGCTCCGGCCTGCAGCAGGGCAGGGACTATGAGCGCGAGAAATCCTTTGATACCGAAGATGGCAGGCAGCGCCCGGATGTTGTCGTAAATTTACCGCAGGGTAAGCACCTGATCATCGACGCCAAGGTTTCCCTCAACGCCTATACCCGCTACGTCAACAGCGAGGACGAGACCGAGCGCCAGCTAGCCCTGAAAGACCACGTCCAGGCAGTGGGCGACCGCATCAGGGAGCTGGCGGACCGGGACTATTACAAAATCAGCGAACTCAACTCC
The DNA here is from genome assembly GCF_051659245.1 of Microbulbifer sp. Classification (NCBI taxonomy): domain Bacteria; kingdom Pseudomonadati; phylum Pseudomonadota; class Gammaproteobacteria; order Cellvibrionales; family Microbulbiferaceae; genus Microbulbifer; species Microbulbifer sp. The sequence goes on along the minus strand of NZ_JBOFOC010000193.1, from coordinate 19,255 downwards.
CCGGAGATGGTCTTCCTGTTCATCCCCATCGAGTCCGCCTTCGTCGAGGCGCTCAGGGCGGATGAGCGCCTGTTCCAGATGGCCATAGAAAACAACGTGCTGGTGGCCACGCCCACCACACTGCTCACCAGCCTCAATATCGTCCGCCAGCTGTGGCGCTTCGAGGACCAGAACAAACACACCGCCGCCCTGGCCAGCAAGGCCGAGAGCGTATTCAAGAAACTCAACGGCTTCCTCGGCAGCTTCGAGGGAATCAAGAAGGGCCTGGAAAGAGCTTCTGAAGCCTATGCGAAGGCCGAGGGCCAGCTGGTCAGCGGCCGCGGCAACCTGGTCAAACAGGTGGGCGAATTCAAGAATCTGGCACCTGCCATCCGGGCCGAGCTGCCCGGTTACTTTACCGAAAAAGCGGAACTGGAAATCGACTATATCCCCAGTGATGAACAGAGCGGCGGGCGGAACGACAACAGTCCGCAGGCGGGTGAGAGTGGCGAGAGTGAAGCCGTGGGGCAGGAAGTGATTAGCGAAGGGGCTTGAGCGATGCGCCGCAACTCATGTACCAATGGTTGGTTTATGTATACCAATATATGGTTTATATTAACCAATCATTGGTACATGAGGGGCATTATGTTCGTACTCAAAGGCATACTCCGCGCAGAGAGCCAGGAAAAGGTGCTGCTGTATCTGCTCCTGCGAGGAGCGGGCTACGGCAAGGCCATCGCCGAGTTCTACGGGATACCCACCAACCCGGTGCAGAAGCAACTGGCCCGGCTGGAGGAGGATGGAGTTGTGGTCAGCCAGCTTATCGGCAAGGTCAGAAACTACGAGCTGAACCCCCGCTACCCGTTTCTGGAGCCGCTCAAGGCCCTGTTAAAGGCCGCCGTGGCGGCCTATCCGTCGGAGCTGCGCAACCGGTTGCTGGTGCAACGCACCCGCCCGCGCCAGGCGGGCAAGCCCCTACTGGCGGTGCGGGAGCCGGCCGGCAAAGGCAGGGAAAAGGATAAGGAAAAGGGCAGGGACGAATAATGGACTTCAGCCGTGCGACCATTACCGAGCTTGCTGCCAGGGTTGCCGAGCACCTTCACAACCAGGGGATCGAGGTGGTGCTGGTCGGCGGCCTGGCCGTAGAAATCTATAGCGAGAACCTCTACCTCACCAAAGATATCGACATGGTCAACACTAGCTACCAGACACCCGCGCAACTGCGCGACGCCATGGCTCAGCTCGGTTTTACCAAGCAGGGGAGGGTATTTGCCAATGCCAGCACCGATATCACCGTGGAGTTCCCGCCGGCACCGCTGTCGGTAGGCAATGAGCTGATCGAGCACACTACGACCGCCGAACTGCCCGCGGGCCGCATACCGATTTTGCGGGCCGAAGATGTGGTCAAGGACCGCCTCGCCGCGTTTATCCATTGGCAGGATACGCAATCGCTGGTACAGGCCACGGCCGTACTGCTCAAGCACTCACTCGCTCCCGAGACCTTCAAGGCCTTTTGTGAGCGTGAGGGGAGCAATACCCATTACCAGAAACTGCTGCACCTGTACCAGTGCGGCAAAGTTCACCCGCAGATCACCATGGCACAGTTGGAGGCCGACCTGGCCAAACTGTTGCTGAACGACTTATAAACGCATTAATAGAAAGAGTTACCCATGCTAACCGGACAAATCCGCAACGATATCGACAAACTTTGGGAGAAATTCTGGACCGGCGGTATCGCCAATCCCCTTACCGTGATCGAACAGATCTCCTACCTGATGTTCGCGCGCATGCTCGATATGCAGGAAGAGGTGGCCGAGCGCAAGGCCGCTCGCACCGGCAAGTCCTTCGCGCGCCTTTTTCCGGAAGATTACAAAGGTCAGTTGCTGCGCTGGAAAAACTTCAAGAACATGGCCGGCAAGGAGATGCTGCAGCACCTGAAGAAAAACGTCTTTCCGTTCTTCGCTGAACTGGGCCGGGAGGAGATCGGCGCGGACGGTACCGCCACCCACGCCCTGGCCGGCATCGGCGAATACATGCAGGATGCGGATATCGAGATCAAGAACGAATCCGTACTGGTGGCCGCGGTGGAGATGATCGAGAAGTTGCCGCTCACCCAGTCCGACGTCAAGGGCGATATCTACGAATACCTGCTCAGCAAACTCACCACCGCCGGCATCAACGGCCAGTTCCGCACCCCGCGCCATATCATCGACACCATGATCGCCATGGTCGACCCGCAGCCGGACGCGGTGATCTGCGACCCCGCCTGCGGCACCGCCGGCTTCCTCGCCCGTACCATGGAATACCTGAATCGCGTGCATTCAAGCCCGGCCGGCACCTTCGAAGACGAAGACGGCAACCCCCACTACAGCGGCGACCTGCTGGAGCCCCACCGCGACCATATCAACAAGAAAATGTTCTGGGGCTTCGACTTCGACACCACCATGCTGCGCGTGTCCAGCATGAACATGCTGCTCCATGGAGTGGCCGGGGCCAATATCCACTACCAGGACAGCTTGGGTAAATCCGTCAAGGAAAACTTCCCCCGCCAGGAACAGGACTTCTTCGACGTGGTCCTCGCCAACCCGCCGTTCAAGGGCAGCCTGGACGAGAGCAACGTCAACCCGGACCTGCTCGGCATGGTCAAGACCAAAAAGACCGAGCTGCTGTTCGTCGCCCATATCCTGCGCGCCCTCAAGCCCGGCGGCTTCGCCACGGTGATCGTGCCGGACGGCGTGCTCTTCGGCTCCTCCAAGGCCCACCAGCAACTGAGAAAGGAGCTGCTGGAGCACAACCAGCTCGAGGGCATCGTCAGCCTGCCCTCCGGCGTGTTCAAACCCTATGCCGGGGTCTCCACCGCGGTGCTGCTGTTTACCAAGGGCGGCAGCACCGAAAGAGTTTGGTTCTACGACCTGCAGGCGGACGGCTACTCCCTGGACGATAAGCGCAGCCCGATCAAGGACAACGACCTGCCGGATGCCCTGGCGCAGTGGCAGGCCTACCGCGAGCTGGTGCTGGCTAATGCCGATGCAGAGGAAATTGAAAAGCGGTTCGGCGATAAGACCCAGAAGGCATTTGTGGTGGATGCCGCCGATATCGCCGCCAACAAGTACGACCTCTCCATCAACCGCTACAAGGAAGTGGTGTACGAGGAGGAGCAGTACGATCCGCCCAAGGAGATTCTCGCGCGGCTGCTGAAGCTGGAGGATGAGATTATTACCGAACTGAAGGCGCTGGAGGCGATGCTGTGAGTTGGCCGCAGGTGAGATTGTCAGAGATATCAGAACATATTCGTAATGGTGCATCGATTAAGCAAGATAGTGCCGCGGGTGGCCTCCCTATCACCCGTATTGAAACTATCTCTGAGCGTACTGTGAATTTAGAAAAGTGTGGATATGCAGGGCTTTCGGAATCTGATTATCCGGGTTGCAAGCTCGAAAAGGGAGATATTCTGATAAGCCACATAAACTCAGAAAAGCATCTGGGTAAATGTGCGATTTTTGAATTAGATGAATATGTTGTGCATGGGATGAATCTTCTAGCTCTACGGCCAAAGGCTGATAGGGTTTTTCCTAAATATCTGTATTACTACCTTTCGTCTAATGAGTTCTTGAACAAGATTCCTCGCATTACGAAGAAGTCAGTAAATCAAGCTAGCTTTACTGTTAATAATTTCAAAGAGCTCGAAGCTCCGCTTCCTCCTCTAAAAGAACAACAACGCATCGCCGACATCCTCGACAAGGCCGACGCCATCCGCCGCAAACGCCAGCAGGCCATCACCCTCGCCGACGAATTCCTGCGCTCGGTGTTTCTGGATATGTTTGGTGATCCGGTGACGAATCCGAAGGGATGGGAGACGAGGCGTCTTATTGAGTTGATCGACTCAGATCGGCCAATAACATACGGCATCCTGAAACCCGGTGATGATGTCGAGGATGGTGTTCCTTATGTCAGAGTCGTAGATATGAAAGATGGAGTAGTTCTGGTTGGAAATCTTCGAAAAACTACTTCAGAAATAGCAAAGCAGTATAGAAGATCGACATTAAAGTCAGAAGATGTGCTTCTCTCAATTAGAGGGCATGTCGGACGCCTGGCGATTGTCCCCCCTGAGCTGGATGGTGCAAATATCACACAGGATACAGCTCGGCTAGCTGCAAATAATCTTTGTTTGCCTCTCTATCTTTATGCATGTCTGGAAACAACTGGAATGCAGAAGGAAATGCAAAGATACGTTAGAGGTGCAGCTGTTAAGGGAATAAATTTAGGTGACGTCAAGCAGTTAAGAATCCCGGTGCCGCCGATAGAGATGCAGAGATCTATAGAAAATAGAACAACTTTAATGCTGTCGACAATTCGCAAAATGGAAGTTTCTGAATTTCGGATGGAAGAAAATGTTAAGGCGCTGACACAGGATTCGTTTTGTTGAACTACGTGAACAATCGGAGTCAATAATCAGGTTAGAGAAAAATGTTGACGCATATTTTATCCTGGGAGATAGGGTGGATCTATTTGTGGATCTGAGTTCGTCTTTCGAAGGTGTCGCTATTAAGGGCTTCCGGTATTGAAAGTTGAACATAGAGGCAAAGAGTTGAGCAGAACTAAATGGCCGTGATTTGTCAGAGGGGCAAGGCTCAGCCAGCGAGTCCGGCGACAGGAGTGATGGGGACGCTTAATGCGTTCACTTGGGGGTAATTTGCAACAAGGACTGGAGGGAGCGATGTCGATACTGCAGGAAATATTGGTTTGGACTCAAGGGTTGCCTGCATGGAAAAGCGATGCTGTCGCGCGCCTGCTGGCCAAACAGACATTGACGGCGCAAGATCAGGACGATCTATTTGCGCTGCTCAAGTTGGCACATGGCATTCCCGATCCGAAGGGGCGTCAGCCCAAACCGCTCACGGCCGACCAGATTCCGGCGGCGGTCGAAGTGACGACGCACACCGAATTGCTCGCAATGAAGAATATGCGGCACGTCAATGCGATTGCGGAAAACCAGCGATTACCGTTCAGCACATCCGGTATGACCGTCATTTACGGTGATAACGGCTCGGGAAAGTCAGGATATTCGCGTGTATTCAAGCGTGCATGTCGCGCCCGCGATCAGACTGAAGCGATTCATCCCAATGCCCACCTCCCCGCCGGCAAGGCTGGTGTTCCTGAAGCAGTCTTCGAGATTTCCGTTGACGGTGTTGTGAAGGATGTGCAATGGACACAGGGGAAGGCCGCCCCCGCCGAGTTATCATCGTTTACGGTATTCGACACGCGATGCGCACGTGCCTACTTGGACAGTGAAGACGATTTTTCCTATGTGCCTTACGGGCTTGATGTCTTCGAGGGATTGGCGAAGGTCTGCAAGCAGTTGAAGACTATGATTGAAGCAGAGCATGCGCAGTCCGCCGTTGACCTATCTGCATTTGTGCCGTTGCAAGGCGACACATCGGTCGGCAAGCTGATCGCGTCACTGTCCGCCAAGACGGCAAAAACCCAGATCGATGCGCTGGCCAACCTGACCCCTGAGGAATTGGCACAGCATGTGGAATTGGACAAAAGCTTGAAGGAGAACAATCCAAAGGAGAAAGCTGCACAATTGCGCTTGCGGGCGCGCCGTGTTGCAGCCATCGCGGTGAACGCCACCGATAAGGGCGCTCTGGTGGGCCAACTCGTCGTCACCAAACTACGCAGTCTGGCAGATAGCTATCGCACCGCGCAGGCGGCTGCCGCGCTTGCGGCTAAGGAGTTCAAGGAGGGCGAGAACCTATTGCCGGGCACCGGTGGCGAAGTCTGGCGTGAATTGTTCGACGCCGCTCGTAAGTTTGCCGTCGAATCTCACCCAGACAAGGTGTTCCCCGACCTCGGCGCCGATACGCCTTGCCCGCTATGCCAACAACCTCTGGCCGAGGGTGCCGCTCGCTTGCAGCGTTTCGAGGCATTTATCCAGCAAGAAGCCGAGAAAACTTCGCAGGCTCGTCGCGTCGCGCTATTTGCGGAATACAAGCCGTTTATAGCGCAGAACCTGACGCTGAACCTTGACGATGTGACCTACGGCGAAATTGAAGCCCTAGACTCACAACTAGCAGCGGATACCAAGGCGTTCGAGCTATTACTGACAGCTCGCCAGGAAGCCATCAAGGCGGCGGTGCTCTCACACCAATGGGAAGGTGTCGCCCAAGCATTGGTGAACCCGGCGGCGCGACTTCAAGCGTTGGCTGACAAGCTGAACGCCGAGGCCGAAACCTTGGAGAAGGCTTCGGACGAGAAGGCTCGCGCCGCCCTTCAGAAGCAGTTCACGGAACTCGACGCGCGGGTCAGGCTGCGCCAAGTCAGGGATGCCGTGGTCACGACTGTTGGCAAGCTTAGTCATCAGGCGAAACTCACACAGTGTCTCTCCGCCGTCAGGACTAATGGCATCTCGCGGAAGGCATCGGATATGGCGGAGAAGGTTGTGTCCAAGGAACTGGCTGAAGCGCTGAATCGCGAATTCAAATCATTGGGAGTCGGTACGTTAAGTGTTTCCCTCCAGAGCCGCGCCGACAGAGGCAAGGCTTTGCACAAACTGAAATTGGAACTGCCACAAAGCCGCAGCCCTGGCGACATCCTGAGCGAAGGTGAGCAGCGCGCCGTAGCGATCGGTTCCTTTTTGGCCGAAGTCGGACTTAGTGGAGGCAAGGGCGGCATCGTGTTCGATGACCCCGTGTCTTCGCTCGATCACCGCAGGCGAGAGCGTGTAGCGAAGCGTTTGGCCACCGAAGCGGCATACCGCCAAGTCTTCGTGTTCACCCACGACATCTACTTTCTCTGCCTCCTGGCGGAAGAAGCGAGATATGCCGGTGTAGAGATCTCCACCCAAAGCCTGAAGCGCCGTGCCGAGGGGTTTGGAGTAGCCGATCCAGAGCTGCCGTTTGAAGGAAAAAATGCAAGCAAACGGATCGGTGCGTTAAAGGCCCAGCAGCAGTCCATTGCCAAGCTGTACAAGAACGGTGAGGAGCAGGAACATCGCAAGAAAACCGTCGATGCCTATTTTCAATTGCGCATGGCATGGGAGCGCGCCGTTGAAGAGGTCTTGCTGCGTCAGGTCATTCTTCGCTTTCGCAAAGGGGTGGAAACGCAACGGCTCGCCGGCGTCGTGGTCGACGACGAAGACTATGCCCAAGTCAATGCGGGAATGGCGAGGTGCTCGAATTATGCACATGACAAGGCGCTGATGGGTGGAGTCGCCGTCCCCGATCCGGATGAGCTACTTGCCGACATCATGGCGCTGGAAACATGGCGCACGCAGATTGAGAAGCGTAGCGTGGAGACAGCAAAGAAGCGCAAGGCGGCGCCTCTAGTGGCTGCAACATCTGGATGACCGGACTGCACGCAACTCGCGGATCAATTTTGTTCCCCGCTTTAAATGGAAGATCATTTGCTAATCACGGACCAATGGGGTTGGATAGACTCATTTGATTTCTGAGCAAAACTTAGGCCTTGGTTGCCAGTTGTGACGAGACGTATATTGGCCGATTTGTCAAACTATTAAGTGATGGAGTGATCTGGTGTCAGAAGAGAACGCGTTAGATGTAAAACTAAAGCGCATTACTGTAAAAACTGAATCGGGTACGCGTTGGTTCCGAGATGCTGATACTTTCGTTCATTGGGCCAATGAGCAGGCAAAGTTGCTTGCCTTCCTACGCAGGACAAAAAATCAGCATGGGGAGCACCATCTATTACAAAGACTTCAGCAGCCATGGCAACAACTCATTCAGTTTGCACGGCAGCAGGTGAAGCCATTAGAAGGGGAGGAAGAGAAGTATGCAGGGCAGGTAGATAGGTTGACTGAACAATTTAACCAGCAATTAGCTGAGAAACAGCTATTTACAGGTGAGGCGCCATTTGCTGATTTCGTCGTGGATCGTATTGAGGAGCAGGATTATGTCACCGCTGCTGTCGCAATCGCATATTTTATGGAGGAAAATCTATCAAACTTCGATTTTTCACTCGCGGTGGGGTTTCAAAAAACCATGGACTGGGTACGTGGTGCATTTGGAAAGGCAGAGTCTGAAACTCAGTCGTTGGTCCGGCTTCGTGAATCATGGGATGAGGAATTTAAGCGTCAAGCTAAAAATGCCGAGGAAGCTCAGGAGGATATTAACTTGCTGGCGGGAAGAGCTGCTAGTTTTCTGGAAGACCAGCGGAAACGGTTTGATGAAAGAATTGATAAATTTGAAGGCTCTCTGAATGAGACTCTGGTTAAAGCTCATGATGAATTGGTTTCAATTACGCAGACCTATGAAGAAGACTTGGCGCTTCATGCTCCGGTTCGCTATTGGGGGATTCAGGAAAAATATCATCGCAGAAAGATGATCATCTTCGCATGTATTACGGGCGTAGCGACTTTTGTATCTATTGTCGGGCTGATATCTTTCTCTGGATATGTTCTTGATCAGAAGGTGACCGAGATTGTCGTGGGAAAGATAGTGACTATGGGTGTGCTGACAACATTCGCTGTCTGGGTTGTCCGTCTTTGTGCAAACCTGTTTATGTCGCACAGCCATTTGCACACAGATGCCCAGGAGCGCAGAACTATGATTCATACCTACCTGTCTTTGCTGAGAAAGAGAAATGCATTAAAAGAAGAAGAGCGACAATTGATTTTGCAGACGTTGTTCCGTCCCAATACAACCGGAATGATTAAAAATGACGCAGGGCCAGCACATTTGGTTGACCTATTAAACCGGATAACACCGAAAGGTAGCAATTAGACCCAGTAATCTGTTTGGGGCCTTATATGGCTGGGCGCATGTAATCGTGTGGCGTATTTGGATTGACGTTCCATTAACGAATCGCCTTTATGGAGAGAAAAAATGTCTGACCAGGAAGCACCGACAATCAAGATCCACACCACCTTTGTCGAAAAGATCAACTTCGCCTGCCACCAGAGCGCATTCGCCGTGCTGCGGGAGCTGAAGATCGAGAATCCGGACAATGAGCAGGACCTGTCCGAGTTGTCGGTGACCCTGGAGGCCTCGCCGGCATTTCTGAAACAGAAGACGTGGACGGTGGACCGGCTTGCCGCGGGCGGTCTGCTGCCCCTGAAGGACCGCGATCTCGAGCTGGACGGCGGCTTTCTGTTCGGGCTGACGGAGTCCATGCGCGGTGCGGTGACGATTCGCGCAAGCCGTGCCGGTGAAACCCTGGCGGAGCGAGTGATCGAGGTGGAGCTGCTGGCCTGCAACGAGTGGGGCGGTGCCGACTATATGCCGGAGCTGCTGGCCGCTTTCTGCACGCCCAATGATCCAGCGGTGGATCGGCTGTTGGGACAGGCCAGCCAGATACTCAGGAAGGCGGGCAAGCCGGATGCGATCGACGGCTACAAGTCCAACAGCCGGGAGCGGGTGTGGCTGATGGCGTCCGCGGTTTACTCGTCCATCGTCGGGATGCAACTGGGCTACGCCCTGCCGCCCTCCAGTTTTGAGCGCAACGGCCAGAAAATCCGCCTGCCAAACCAGATCGAAACCGGAAAGGTGGCCACCTGCCTGGATACCACGCTGTTGTTCGCGGCCGCGTTTGAGCAGGCGGGCCTCAATCCACTGGTGGTGATCACCGAGGGGCACGCGCTGGTGGGGCTCTGGCTGCAGCCGGAGGACCTGTCCAGCGTGGTGGAGGAGGAGGCGGAGATTCTCCGCCAGCGTATTCCCCTAAACGAGCTGATTCTGATCGAGACGACGCTGGCCACATCGCATCCGGCGGTACCCTTCTCCAAGGCGGTACAGCAGGGCAGCGGGGCTGTGTCCCTGGATAAAGACCACGAGTTTGTCGCGGCGATTGATATTCGCCGGGCGCGGGGGCATCGGATCAACCCGATCAGTCTCAAGTCGCTCTCATCCAATACCATTGGAAGTGGGAACGAAGGGGAGGCTGTCGAGCCGGGGCTGGAGGATGCGCCTCAGTTGCCCTCGAATACCGTGATTCAGGACGGCGAGGTAGCTGAAAGTACACCGGGTGGCCGCCTGGAGCGCTGGCAGCGCAAGCTGCTGGACCTGTCGGCCCGCAATCCGCTGCTCAACCACAAGCCCGGCAAAACCAGCCTGACTTTTGTCTGTGGCGATCCCGGCGCCTTCGAAGACGTGCTGGCAACGGGGGCGCGGATATCCATTGCGCCCTTTCCCAAATTCCAGACACAGGACCAGGACGAAGAGATCTATCGCCAGCGCACCGGGCAGGATTTGAAGGAAGAGTACGCGCGGGATGCCCTGTCGAAAAAGCAGGTGCTGGTCGATCTGACCCGGGAGGAGTTGGAGAAACGCGCCGTCGAAATCTATCGCAAGGCGCAGACGTCGCTGAAGGAGGGCGGCTCCAACACCCTGTTTCTGGCGATCGGTTTTCTGTTCTGGAAACAGCGGGAGAAGGACGACCGCCGCTATCGCGCGCCGCTGATCCTGCTGCCGGTTTCCCTGGAGCGCAAGTCCGTGCGCAGCGGCGTCAAGATTGTGGCCAGCGACGATGAGCCCAGGTTCAATACCACCCTGCTGGAGATGCTGAAGAAAGACTTCGGCATCGATATCAAGGGCCTGCACGGCGAATTGCCCCAGGACCACAGCGGTATCGATGTCGCGGGGATCTGGAACCGGGTGCGGCAGGCGATCAAGGCTGTGCCGGGCTTCGAGGTGGTCGAGGAGGTGGTGCTCGGCCATTTCTCTTTCGCCAAGTACCTGATGTGGAAGGACCTGGTGGATAGGGCTGAGGCGCTGAAGGAAAACCCGGTGGTGAAACACCTGCTGGAAACCCCCAGGGAGCCCTACGAGAGCGATATCCGCTTTGTCGAGCCCGGTGATATCGACCGGGAGTACACGCCCGCGGACCTGTTGACGCCCTTGCCGGCCGACTCCTCACAGATGTCCGCCATCGCCACGGCGGACCGCGGCAAGGATTTTGTGATTATCGGTCCGCCGGGCACCGGTAAAAGCCAGACCATCGGCAACCTGATAGCCCATATGATGGGCAAGGGCAAAAAGGTGCTGTTCGTGTCCGAGAAAACCGCCGCACTGGAGGTGGTGCACCGCCGTCTGAAAGATATCGGCCTGGGGCACTTCTGCCTGGAGCTGCATTCCAACAAGGCGAAAAAGGCCGATGTACTGGAACAGTTGCGGACCTCCTGGAACAGCTTCTCGCAGTCGCGGGTGAGTGACTGGCAGGCGGAGGCGGAGCGCCTGAAAACATTGCGGGACCGGCTGAACCGGGTGGTCAACGCCCTGCACAAACGCCGCCGCAACGGGCTGACGGCCCACCATGCCATCGGCGTCAAGGTGCGGGACGGCGACCTGGCGGCCAAGGTGAAGCTGAGCTGGCCCAGCGCCGATGTTCACGATGAGCGGCAGTTGCAGAAATTGCGGGAAACGGTCGAACTGTTGAGCGTCCAGGCCAGGGCGGTGGGCGAGCTTGTCGATCATCCCCTGAAAATCGTTGCCAACCACGACTGGCGGCCACAGTGGCAGGAAGCGGTAGTGGAGGCCGCCGGACTGCTGAAGGCCAGTGCGGACCAACTCGCCGGAAATCTGGCGGCACTGGAAAAAGCCGCCGGCCTGAGCCTGGGAAATGTCGGGCTGGCCAGGCTTGGGGCTGTCGCGGAGTTCGGCCAGGTATTGCTGGACTCCTACCGCAAGCCGGCCGCTTTTGCGCTGGAACCGGATGCGCCGGATCGCCTGGACGCGCTGGAAGAGGCCGTTGCCCAGCTGAAAGCCTATATCGGGCAGCAGGCCCGCCTCAGCTGCGGCTACGAGGCACTGGCCTGGCAGAAACTCGATGCCGACAGCCTCGAGCGGGAGTGGGGCGAGGCCAACCAGACCTGGTGGCCCAGGAGTTTCTTCGCCAAGCGCAAGGTGCTGAAGCGGATACGCCAGAACGGTGCCCAGGGCGAGCCCGATCCGGATAATGATATTGCGGTACTGAAGCAGATGCGGGATATCGGCAACAATATCGATCGCCTGGATGGCGTGCTGCAGGGGCTGCGCGGCTGGAATTCCTACGACTCCGATCCTCAGGCTATGGCCTCTCTCAAACTGCTGGGCTCCCGTGCCCGCAATGCCGTGGGCAAGCTGGCGGATGATGCGGTCTCCCTGGCCGAGATGCGCTCCAGAATCAGGACGTTGCTTTACGATGCCAACGACCTCCTCGCGCCGGACGCATCCGTCGGCCGGGTGATCGTGGAGTTCCTGGAATCATTGAAGCGCTTCAATGCGATCAAGGAGAAATTTGAGGGCCTGATCGGCAGTGCGCTGGATGCCCATTTGCCCGGTGCCCATTTACCCGGGGATATCCCGGCGCTCGGCGCCACCGGTAGCCTTTGCCGGGAGATTGTGGAGCACCATGCCTCCCTGAAAGACTGGTGTGCCTGGATGCGCAGGCGTTCCGAGGCGTTGGACTGCCAACTGGGGCCGCTGGTCGAGGCGATTGAAAATGGCGGTGTCGAGCCCGGTGAGGTGGCCGATGTTTTCGAAGCGGCCTATTGCGCCTGGTGGTCGTCGGCGGTGATCGGGGAGGACGAGGTACTCAGGACATTCTCCTCGCCCGAGCACGAATCGGCGATCCAGCACTTTAGGGAGCTCGATACGCAATTCAGTGATCTGACGGCGCGGTACATCGCGGCCAAACTCGCGGGCCAGATCCCGGACCCCGAGGACATCAAACGCAGCTCCTCCTGGGGCGTGTTGCGCCATGAGCTGCAGAAAAAGACCCGGCACAAGCCGGTTCGGGAGATGATGGAGACGATTCCGGATGTCGTCACCAATCTTGCCCCCTGCCTGATGATGTCGCCGCTGTCGATTGCCCAGTTCCTGTCTGCGGGGCAGGCGCTGTTCGATGTGGTGATCTTCGACGAGGCCTCCCAGATCACCGTCTGGGATGCGGTGGGTTCCCTGGCGCGGGGCAGGCAGGTGATCGTCGCCGGCGATCCCAAGCAGATGCCGCCCACCAACTTCTTTGCCCGCTCGGATGATGACCCGGATGGCGATATAGACTCCGAGGGCGATCTGGAGAGCATTCTGGACGAGCTGATCGGGGCCAGTATTCCCCAGCGCGTCCTGAACCTGCATTACCGTTCGCGCCGGGAGAGCCTGATCGCTTTCTCCAACAGTCGCTATTACGACAGTTCGCTGATTACCTTCCCGGCGCCGGTCCATCCCGACAAGGGAGTGTCACTGGTACGGCCGGAAGGCTTCTATGCCCGCGGCAAGGCGCGCCACAACCAGGGCGAGGCCAAGGCCATCGTAGCCGAGATAGTGCGGCGCCTGACGTCCCCCGATCCGGCGGTGCACACTCAATCCATCGGCGTGGTGACCTTCAATACGGAACAGCAGACCCTGATCGAGGACCTGCTGGATAAGGCCCGCGCGGACGACCCGTCCATCGAGTGGGCCTTCTCCGAGGAGGCCACCCTGGAGCCGGTATTCGTCAAGAACCTGGAGACGGTGCAGGGCGACGAGCGGGATGTGATTCTGTTCAGTATCACCTATGGCCCCGACGAGGCCGGCCACGTCACCATGAACTTCGGTCCGCTCAACCGAAACGGCGGCGAACGCCGCCTCAATGTGGCCATGACCCGGGCGCGCTCGGAGATGATGGTGTTTTCCACCATGCCGCCGGAGCGTATCGACCTGGCCAGGACACGGGCCAGGGCGGTTGCCGACCTAAAGCACTTCCTGGAATACGCGGAGCGGGGCGCCTCGGCGCTGGGGGCCGCCGTGCACGGCTCCATGGGGGACTTCGAGTCCCCGTTTGAAGTGGCGGTGGCCAGGGCGCTGCAGGGCAAAGGCTGGACCGTCCATCCCCAGATCGGTGTGTCCGCGTACCGTATTGACCTGGGTGTTGTGCACCCGGATGCGCCGGGGCTCTATCTCGCGGGCATCGAGTGCGACGGCGCCATGTACCACAGCTCCGCCTACGCCCGTGAGCGGGACAAAATCCGACAGGCGGTTCTCGAAGGGTTGGGCTGGACTCTGTTCAGGGTGTGGTCCACGGACTGGTGGACCAACCGTGCCAAAGCGCTCGAGGAACTTCATGCCGCTTTGGACCAACATCTCGAAAAGGTGCGGGAAAAATGGGCTCAGAAGGCTCTGTTAGCCGAGGAAGCAGTAGAGCATGCGGCTCCTGAGACCGAGTCCGAAGGGTTCATTAGAGAAGGGTTCAATGCCAATGAAGCTGGCATGGTCACCCGGTATTCCCGGGCAAATTTGTCAGGTTTTTCCATCGACCCCGAACAGTTCTACCAGCCTGGCTATGATGCCTTACTTAAAGACATGGTGCTGTACGTGATCGATAGCGAAGGGCCGATACATGAGGAGGTCCTGGTGCGAAGAATTGCACGCGAACACGGTTTTCAGCGCGCCGGTCGACAAATCCGGGACAGGGTTATACAGGCTGCAGAAGGAAACCGGAAGTGTACGCAAGAAGATGTGGGCAGTTTCTACTGGCCGAATCTGGATGGACGATCCTCCACGCGATTCGCTCGCACAGAGGGAAGAGATGAAGAGACCAAAAAGCTGGACTATATCTGCGCGGAGGAGTTGATCCAGATCCTCCATGTTTGTAACGATAGCGGCCAGTTCGTTGAGTTCTGTCGGGCTCTTGGGGTAGGGCGCCTGACGCAGCAGATGAGAGCCAGGTTGGATACCGTATCTATGCCGGATATATTCAGAAGTGAAGAGGATTGCCCCACGAATTGATGCCTGGAGAAGTTATGCGAATTGTCGAGTCAGCAAGTCAACGATGCCGTTAATCCTTTGGAGGAACTGACGGCGAAGAAGCGCACCCGGCTTTTCAGCTATGCCGCGTACATTGAGATCATCAGCTGGGGCACGGAGCCGCCTGTGAGGTAGATAACTTTCAGGATTGAGGTACCGGCGACACCCACTTCGCCAGCAGGGCTGGCTCCCACAGGTGGGTGCAGTGTTTTGCTCTTGATGGAACGTAACTACTCACCCCCTGCAGGAGGCTGCTTACAGGCGAACAAGAACAGAGCTCCGTAGCCATTCGCCTGCAGGCAGGCTCCTACAAGGTGGCTCCCTTGAACCGGAGCGGGTTCCCTGACCAGACGGGGTCATGACCAGACGGGGTCAGACCAGACGGGGTCAAATCTTGATATTTACACTTTGCGGGGTTGAGCAGCGAACCTATCGGGTTGGAGTCGATTGATTACAGAGGCCTTTCAAGCAAATGAGATCCAGTCGTTACAGCCCGCCGCTCACCCTCACCCCGGCCATCGCCACCCGGCTGGCGGAAATTGCCGAGGCCGTGGGTCGCGTGGCGGCGCGGCTGGAGTAGGCCGGTAGCTTGCGGTTGCGGCGAGTCAATCGCATTCGCACCATTCACGGTTCATTGGCCATTGAGGGCAGTACCCTCAAGGAGGAGCAGATAGCCGCCATTCTGGAAGGCAGGCGCGTAAGTAATGATCTGCTGGCGGTGCACCGCTCCCCCTGCTTCACCGGGCGGGGGCGGGGCGGTTTCCACGGCAGGGGAAAGCGATCTTGTTTTAAGTTAAGGCCCAATGTTAAAATAACGAGCTTCGCAATTTTAACTTCAGCACGGTATGGATCGGGATCTTCAGGGCAGGTATGTGACCATTTCGACGGTCGGGGAAAAGGCGCAGGCCTTTGTTCCCGCCCCTTTGCCACCGGCGCCGCCCATCGAGTGGAGCCCCGAACTGCGCGGCAAATTCGACCAGGCGCTTTTGGCGCTTGGGCGCCTGGACAGCATTTCGAGCCTGCTGCCGGACACATCACTTTTCCTGTATATGTACGTGCGCAAGGAGGCGGTTCTTTCTTCCATGATCGAGGGCACCCAGTCCTCGCTATCGGACCTTCTTCTCTTTGAGTTGAACGAGGAGCCCGGTGTCCCCCTGAACGATGTGCGGGAAGTCAGTCACTATGTGGCGGCACTGCATCACGGCCTGGCACTGCTGGAGTCGGGTCTCCCTATTTCGCTGAGGCTGTTCCGGGAAGTGCATGGGGTACTGCTGAAGCAGGGCCGGGGAAGCCACCAAACCCCGGGAGAGTTCCGCCGAACGCAAAACTGGATTGGCGGTACCCGCCCCGGCAACGCCGCCTTCGTGCCGCCGCCACCCGGGGAACTGCTGGATTGTATGAGCCAGTTGGAAGCTTTCCTTCACGACCAGCCCGTAGCCACGCCGGTGCTTTTGAAGGCCGCGTTGGCCCATGTGCAGTTCGAGACAATTCACCCGTTTCTCGATGGTAATGGCCGCCTGGGGCGTCTCCTGATAACCCTGCTGCTCTATGAGCAAAAAGTGATGCGGGAGCCGATGCTCTATCTGAGCCTCTATTTCAAAACGCATCGCCAGCAATACTATCACCTGCTCAACCAGGTCAGGTTGAGCGGAGATTGGGAAGCCTGGCTCGACTTTTTCGCAGAGGCTGTGACTGTCACGGCCAATCAGGCAGTTGATACGGCACGGCAGCTTATGGACCTGTCGCATCGGGATCGGGCTAGGATCGAAGGCCTGGGGCGCGCCGCTCCGGCTGCATCCAGGGTCCACAGGGCCCTTATGGAGCACCCGCTGGCTACTTCGGGGCGGCTTGTTGAGCAGACCGGTATGGTTCCGGCAACAGTCAACAAGGCGCTGGAACGCCTGCAGCACCTCGGAATCGTCGAGGAACTGACGGCGAAGAAGCGCAACCGGCTTTTCAGCTATGCCGCGTACATTGAGATCATGAGCCGGGGCACGGAACTGCCTGTGCGGTAGATAAGCACCGCCGGTGCGCGGAAACCCAGAAACAATAAGTCGGGGTAACTGCTCCCCCCTCTCCCGCTTGCGGGGGAGGGGCCGGGGGAGGGGGAGAGGGGGCTGTCGGGGTGTTTGAGCACCTGTGCGGCGATGCGCCGCGGTCCACCCTGGCGGCCAGAGCTACCTGCGAAGCGCCCTTCTTCAAACCCGGCCGAGAACAGGGCTATCACCGCGCCGGGGCGTTTCCCGAGGGCCGTGATGTGTAGTTCTGGCAACCCGTTGTTTGTAGTTATGGCTCAAGGTAGAATGTAGATATTGTTCTCTATCAGTTTAAAATAATTCCATATATATCAATAGGTTGATGGATATGTTTGTAGATATGGTGGTGAGGTTGTGGGATTTGATCTGAGGCTAGTCAGCCCTGATTTTGATTCTCCGCTGACCGATACGCTGATCGAGCTGAATCATCTGCGGCGGTTGCGCCTGGACGGCACCACGGCCCCCTGGATTTTTTTTCAGCTCAAGAACATCTTCCATATCCTGGAAAGCGTGGGCTCGGCCAGGATCGAGGGCAACCGCACGACGATTTCCGAATACATCGAGAAGAAGATAGAGAACAAGGAGCGTTCCAGTGAGCGCTTCTCGGAGATTTCCAATGTCGAAGCCGCCATGGACTTTATTGAGCAGAACATCCATGAAGGGGCGGATATTACCCATCATTTTGTCCGTGAGTTGCATCAACTGGTGGTCGATGACCTGGAGCGCGAGGGCGACAGAACGCCGGGCGCCTACCGCACCTGGAACGTGGAAATCAGCCAGGCCAAGCACGTTCCACCGGACCATCTTGCCGTGCAGCCTTTTATGGATGAACTGCTGGCGTTCATCAACACCAGGGGCGCCGATAAATACGATCTGCTGAAAACCGCTGTCGCCCATCACCGTTTTGCCTGGATTCACCCCTTCGGCAATGGCAATGGGCGGGTGGTGCGCCTGCTGACCTATGCCTTGCTGATCAAGTACGGCTTCAACGTCACGGAGGGCAAGATACTGAACCCGACGGCGGTGTTCTGTAATGACCGGGATATTTATTACCAACGGCTGGCCGAGGCGGATACCGGCACCGATGAAGCGATTCTCAACTGGTGCGACTATGTGCTCGGCGGCATCCTTGAAGAAGTGACCAAGGTCAACAAACTGCTGGATTTTGACTTTCTCTACAAAAAGATTCTGGTGCCCACCCTGAAGCTGGCCATCGAGCGGGGGTATATCAACAACGAGGAAGCCAGGGTGCTGAGTGTTGGTATCAAAAAGCAGCACTTCAAGGCGGGGGAGTTGGATGAAGCGCTGAAAGGGCAGACAGCCCGGCAGCGCACCCACCTGATCGCAAAAATGAAGGAAGCCGGTTTTATTCGCCCTCTCAAGGAAAAAGGCCGCACTTATTGCGTGAGCTTCATGAATAACTTCCTGATGAGAAGCCTGGTGCAGGTTCTGGAGAAAGAGCAGTTTATCCCGGCGATTAACCAATAACGTAACTACTCACCTCAACAGTCCCCTCTCCCCCATTGGGGGAGAGGGTTAGGGAGAGGGGGAAGGGAGAGTAGTTACCCAATAACAGGCTTTTGCGGGAAGATTGATATGCTGCCAAGTCTTGTCAGCACAGAACTACAGGACGAGATTCACCGCTTTCTGCACAGCGCTTTCCCCGTCGCCACCCCCTGGTTCCAACGGCCCGGGACGGGGGCAGCTCGCCCCATGCGGTGATCGACAGCTTGGTTGCCGAGTCGGGGGCGCTCTTCAAGGGCCCCTGGCTGGATATCCGCCTGGCGGAAGCCGGCAGTGTTCCCCTGCGCCACCTCCAGATTCCCTTTACCTCCTACCAGCACCAGTTGAAGGCATTCCAGCGCCTTACCGGCGATGCGCCCCGGTCTACTCTGGTGGCGACGGGCACCGGCTCCGGTAAAACGGAATGCTTGATGTTCCCGCTGCTGGATGATGCCCTGCACCGCCGCGAGCAGGGCATCAAGGTCATTGTCATTTACCCGATGAACGCCCTGGCCACGGACCAGGCGCGGCGTTTTGCCGGGGAGGTGGCCAAACTGGATACCAGGATCACCGTTGGCCTGTTCGTTGGCAGTGAGAGCGAGTCCCAGACAACCATGGGGCCGGAGAATGTGATTACCTGCCGCAGGACACTGCGCCAGAATCCCCCGGGTATCCTGCTCACCAACTTCAAGATGCTGGATTTCCTGCTGATCCGGCCCAAGGACCGGGCGCAGTGGCGCTTTAACTCGCCGGGGATGCTGCGCTATCTGGTGGTGGATGAACTGCATACCTTTGACGGCGCCCAGGGCACGGACCTGGCCTGCCTGGTGCGCCGTCTAAGAACCTGTTTGAGATCTTTCGCAAATATCCGATACTGGGCGGATGAAACGGAAGAAATACCCCAGCGATATCACCCGGGAACAGTTTGAGGCCGTCAGGCCGTTACTGGAGAACGCCAGCAAGCGCACCAAACCGCGCAAAGTAGACCTGTACGAAGTGTGGTGTGCGGTGCTCTACCTG
>NZ_JBOFOC010000192.1:0-20622 GCF_051659245.1 Microbulbifer sp. | reverse complement strand
ATGCCCGCGATCTGATTCACTTGTCGGGATCGCGGGCATGGCCCGCTCCTACAAAAAACTTTGGAAGACTGCCCCCAAGTGCCCGAAACCAGCGAAAACCCAACTGTCCCGTCGCCGCTGCCCTGGCAGGCCGAGCAGTGGCAGCGACTGGGCGCCCAGTGGCGCGCCGGGCGCTGCCCGCACGCGCTGCTGTTCAGTGGCCAGCCGGGCCTCGGCAAGCGGCGTTTCGCCGAGGCCTTTGCCGCTCTGGTACTGTGCGAACACCCACGAGATGGCCTGGCCTGCGGCGACTGCCGGGGCTGCCGTCTGTGGCGGGCGGGCTCGCACCCGGATTTCCTGCGCGTGGAACCGGAAAAGCCCGGCGGGCCGCTGAAAGTGGAGCAAATCCGCCAGTTGGGCGGTTTTGTGGGCCGCACCAGCGGCCGCGAAGGCGCGCGGGTGGTGTGGCTGGCACCGGCAGAGGCAATGAACGTCAACGCCGCCAACGCGCTGTTGAAAAACCTCGAGGAGCCCGCCACAGCGGTGATCTTCCTGCTGGTCAGCGACTCGCCCTCCGGCCTGCTGCCCACCATTCGCAGTCGCTGCCAGTCAGTGGCTTTCCCCGCACCTTCGGAAGAGGCCGCACTGCGCTGGCTGCACGAGGGCGGGCTCGACGGACAATCCGCGCGCAGCGCCCTGGTCCTCTCCGGCGGCGCCCCGTTGCTGGCGTTGGAGCTGGTGGAGCCGGAAGCGCGGGAGGCCCGCGAACAGTTTCTCGCTGACCTCGTCGCGCTGGCGCAGGCCGCCGAGGCGCCGGTGGTCGCAGCGGGCCGATGGGAGAATCCCGGCGAGGGCATCGAGTTGAGCCAGCTGCTGAAATTCTGGCAGCAATGGCTGGCGCAGATGCTGCGCGCGCGCAGTTGTGACCTGACCGCGGACCGGCAGGTTATCGGGCTGCTGCAGCGGCTGCCCGGCAGGGGTACGGAAAGCCTGCGGCCGCTGTTCAGTTTTTCCGACCAGTTGGCCGAGGCGCGCCAACTGCTCAGCGGCGGAGCCAACCCCAACAAGCGCCTGCTGTTGGAGGACCTGTTGATCCGTTGGGCGAAGTTGTACGCGTAGCGAGCACTGCTCGCTGTACAACTTCGCGACCGGCCATGGATGGCCGGGCCGGGCGCCGCTCCAGGGATGGCTGCTTGAGACGAATTCATGGCCCCAAAATTCTGGACACCCGCTGTATGCTCCGCTACCGTACCGACAACCAAAGAAAAGAGGTCCGGCCATGAAAGCCATGGGTGGCGGTGCCCGCAACGGTATCCTTTCACTGAAAATCCAGGACAAGTCCGTACTTTACGCGGCCTACATGCCCTTCGTGAAAAACGGCGGCCTGTTTATCAGTACCGACAAATCCTACGACCTCGGCGACGAGGTGTTCCTGCTGCTGAACCTGATGGACGAACCGGAAAAAGTCCCGGTAGCCGGTAAAGTGGTGTGGGTTACCCCGGCGGGTGCCCAGGGCAACCGCACTCCCGGTATCGGTGTGCAGTTTTCCGACAAGGACAACGTCGCCCAGAACAAGATTGAAACCTACCTGGCCGGGTCCCTGGAATCCAGCCGACCGACTCATACCCTGTAATGCTAGTAGACTCACACTGTCATCTCGACCGACTCAAACTGGACAAATTCGACGGCGACCTGGACGCGGTACTCGAGCTGGCCCGCAGTCGCGGTGTCGGCAGGTTTCTGTGCGTTGGTATCAGCCTGGAGAACGTCGATCGGGTAGTGGATATCGCCGGGCGTCATGAGGATGTGGTCTGCTCCGTGGGTGTACACCCACTGGATGTGGACTCCGGCCTCGCCGATGTGGACAAGTTGCTGGAGCTGGCGCAGAAGCCCAAGGTGGTGGCCCTCGGGGAAACCGGGCTGGACTATTACTACAGCACTGACACCAGAGAAATACAGCAGCAGAGCTTTACCGCCCATCTCCAGGCCGCTGGTCGCGCGCGACTGCCGGTGATAGTGCACACCCGCGATGCCCGCGATGACACCATCCGGCTGATTCGCGAGCACGGAGATCCGGAGCATGCCGGCGTACTGCACTGCTTTACCGAGAGCTGGGAGATGGCGAAAGCCGCGCTGGACCTGAATTATTATATTTCCCTGTCAGGGATAGTGACTTTCAAGAACGCCGGGGAGCTGCGCGACGTAGCGCAAAAACTGCCGCTGGACCGGCTGCTGGTGGAAACGGACTCTCCCTACCTGGCACCGATCCCCTACCGGGGTAAACCGAATATTCCCGCCTACGTGCGCGAAGTGGCCGAATTTATCGCCGAGTTGCGGGGAATTCCCTACGAACAACTGGCCGAAATCACCACAGAAAATTTTCACCGCCTGTTCAAACGGGCCGCCTGAGGAAATCCATTCCATGATGCGACAACAGTTGCAGGCCATGCTGGCTCTGCAAGATGAGATCAATACACTGGTCAGCGATAACTGGCGCGAACGGAACCATGCTTGGTACCGGGCCATCTGGGTCGAGAGCGCGGAGCTGCTCGATCACTACGGCTGGAAGTGGTGGAAAAAACAGCAGCCGGACATGGATCAGGTCAAACTGGAACTGGTGGATATCTGGCACTTCGGCCTCAGCCTGGAGCTGCAGCAGGGCAGTCCCGAGCAGGTGGCCGGGCGTATGCAGACGGAATTCGAAGGTGGGCAGAGAGAGCCCGGCGATTTCCGTGAGAACCTGGAAGCCTTTACCCTCAATACCCTGACCAGTCGCCAGTTCGACCTGGTTGGCTTCGCCCAATTGATGGTCGACGTAGAGCTGTCGTTCGAAGAGCTCTACCGCCGCTATGTAGGCAAGAATATTCTCAACCGCTTCCGCCAGGATCACGGCTACAAGGATGGGGGCTATGTAAAGAACTGGGCCGGCCGCGAAGACAACGAGCACCTGGCAGAGCTGGCCGGACAGTTGGACACGGGCGCCCCGGATTACAGCCGTCAGCTCTACACCGCACTGCAGAGCCGCTACCGCGAGCTGGCTGTCGCGTAGGGTGCGCCATGGGTACCGTTTGCCCGTGCGCGCTCGGGTACACCATACCCAGTATTTGCGTCATTCCTTACGCCCGCGGCTCGCGGGTCTCCGGCCCGCCAACAGAGCTGGAACTCCACCCCAGGTGCAATTTACCCCGAAACCCCTATAATGCGGGCGCCTGAAAACTACGGAGACTTATCGTGAAAGCACCTGTTCGTGTTGCTGTGACCGGCGCTGCCGGTCAGATCAGCTATTCGTTGCTGTTCCGCATCGCATCTGGCGAAATGTTGGGCAAAGACCAACCGGTTATCCTGCAACTGCTGGAAATCACCCCGGCGCTGGAAGCCCTCAAGGGTGTGGCCATGGAACTGGAAGACTGCGCCTTTCCACTGCTGGCGGGCATTGTGCAATCCGATGATGCCACCGTGGCCTTCAAGGATGCCGATTACGCGCTGCTGGTCGGTGCGCGGCCCCGCGGCCCGGGTATGGAACGCAAGGACCTGCTGGAAGCCAACGCGGCGATCTTCTCTGCCCAGGGCAAAGCCTTGAACGACGTGGCTTCGCGCAATGTGAAAGTGCTGGTGGTGGGCAACCCCGCCAACACCAATGCACTGATCGCCCAGCGCAACGCCCCGGACCTGGACCCGCGCAACTTCACCGCCATGACCCGCCTGGACCACAACCGCGCGCTGTCGCAACTGGCCAATAAAGCCGGTTCCACGGTCAATGATGTCACCCATATGACCATCTGGGGCAACCACTCCTCCACCCAGTACCCGGATCTGTATCAAGCCAAAGTGTCCGGTGCAGCGGCCATGGAGAAGGTGGAGCAGGACTGGTACGAAAACGACTTTATCCCCACCGTCCAGCAGCGCGGCGCGGCTATTATCAAAGCCCGCGGTGCCTCCTCCGCTGCCTCCGCCGCCAACGCCGCCATCGACCACATGCGCGACTGGGCTCTGGGTACCGCCGAGGGCGACTGGGTGAGCATGGGGATCTACAGTGACGGCTCCTACGGCATTCAGGAAGGACTGATCTACTCCTACCCCTGCACCTGCAAGAATGGCGACTGGGAAATCGTCCAGGGCCTGGAGATCAACGATTTCTCCCGCGGGAGAATGACCACTACCGAGCAGGAACTGGCGGAAGAGCGGGATGCTGTGGCGCACCTGCTGCCATAATTGCGAATTGCCGGATAAGGCAGTTCAGTGAAGCGAGAAGCCCGCATCATTGCGGGCTTTTTTGTGCGAAGCACATTGTGGGAACCTGCCCAGCAGGCGAAAAGACGGTGCTAAATGGCAACGCCATTATTCCAGCAGGCTGGCTCCCACAGGATTGTGGTCCATGACTCAACAGCACTAAGAATGGTTCCGCGGACTCTGAAACTTGAGTTATAACATCCTGGAGAGGCATGAGGCAGCCAATCTGCCCGCTCCCTTCTGCAAACGCATCCAATCGCACTCGGACAACCTCAAAGACACTCTCGACCAGTTAGCCCGGATATCGTCGAGCTGAAGTCATTTACCCCGAACTCCAAGGCCATAAACACTTGTGAAAGGCTGGATCGATGGCACCGCAGCAAATGGTGGCGTGGCACTGGCCGCCGTGGGCTCTATAGAGGGGAACCCTCGTTGGGCTCCTTTTACCACGGTGCTACACTGAAATCAGGCAGCATCCGGAACCGCAGTTATGGTCACCGAAGTCGGCCGCACTTCTCCCCGCAGCGCCTGCATCCTGCTGGCCCCCAACCAGTCCCTGTCCCTGTCGGGCAATCTCTGGGTATTCATCTCCCTGGTGGCCGTTTCCCTGGGCATCAGCCTCGCCTTCGCCTTCGCCGGGGCCTGGATGATCCTGCCCTTCGCGGGGCTGGAGTTGCTGTTGCTGGCGGTGCTGTTCGGCTATGTGTACCTGGAGGGGTCCCGCCGGGAGGTGATTCGCATCAACGCAGAGCGGGTGGTATTGGACTGCTGCCAGGGCTATCGGCAGCAGAGCGTCTATCATCAGGAGTTTGCCCGTGACAGCCTGTCGGTGCTGGTGCGTATGGGGGGCAGCGCTACGGAACCGGCCTCCATCAGCTTCAGCGGGCCCGAGGGTTGCCTGGAGGTGGGCCAATTTCTCACCGATGCCGAGCGGGCTTCGCTGGTGCAGAAGCTGGGTGAATGCGGTATCTGCGCACAGAAGGAGCGCTGCTACCGGGTAGAGGAGTTCTGACTTTAATCCGCTTTTCGCACCCGTATAATCCCCGCTGGTTTAGCAGCTCTAGTGTGGTGTAAGGTACTAAATGCGGTTATCAGAGCCCCCCAAAATGTTCACAGTTAGGCGCAGCTCGCAGGGAATGGTCATTCCATTTTCAAGAGCTGCAACGCAGCTGTGGACATTTTGGGGGACTCCCTTCGGGCGGGCCGCTAAGCAGCCATCTGCGGCGTTGCATTTGCTTGACGTAGAACAACTACGCCAGCGCAAATGCGCCTTGCATCTGGCCTCTTAGCGGCCCGCTGATATCCGCATTTAGTACCTTACACCACACTCACACTAAGGGGGCATCGATGGCATTTCCCAAGATCGGCAATCTGGCGCCGGCCTTCACACTGACGAATCAGAGCGGCGAGAAGGTGGCGCTCAAGGATTTTCGCGACAAAAAGAACCTGGTGCTCTATTTCTATCCCAAGGCGCTGACACCGGGCTGTACCACCCAGGCCTGCGGCATTCGCGACAGTGCCGGGGATTTCGCCAAACTGGATACCGTGGTGCTTGGGGTAAGCCCGGACCCCGAGAGCAAGCTTCAGAAGTTCATCGACAAACACGAGCTGAATTTCGACCTGCTTGCCGACGAGGATCACAAGGTTGCCGACAAGTACGGCTGCTGGGGTCTGAAGAAATTTATGGGACGGGAGTACATGGGGCTGCTGCGCACCACCTTTATCATCGACAAGAGTGGCCGTCTGCGCCATATCATCGACAAGGTCAAAACCAAGACCCACCACGACGAAGTACTCGGCTGGATTCGGGAAAACCTGGCATAGCCTTGTTCTCCGTGGGGGCTGAACCCGCGTTCGCCCCCGGCTCCCGGAATCCTGATTCGCCGTTCTTACCCCTCATTTGTGACAGGGTCCAAAAAAATCACCTGTCGTCCCTTGCATTTTCCCTCCATGGTCTATACTCCGTTGTGTAAAGGTGCGCCGGCACCGGAATTGTACCCCCTCGGGGGAGATGCCGGAGCGTTACAGGATAAAATTTGTACAACTCTGTGAAGGATTCGATGTCTGTTTCAGGTGCATCCCAGCACTCAGATAGTAGCCGGCTCTCGCAATAAGCCTGGGAGAGCAGGTTGTGGTAACAGGGAATCGCAGGAAGCGGGCGTAGAAGAAAAATCGCGGCTCACGGACCCCATAAGGAGCAGCTCAATGAACCAAATCCAGCCAGACCAGGCTTCTCTTTCAGAAGACAAGCCCCTGCAGCAGGCCAGACTCTCTGGTGACTCCAATATCCTCGACCAGTTGCTGGCACCGCCGGAAGCGACCAGCTTCGGTATAGCCGCGCGAGTGATCGATGTGTTGGAGCAGCGTATCGGCAAGGCATCCCTGGCAATTCGCCCGGTGTCCTCCGATCTCAGCATGTCCACCCGTACGCTGCAGCGCCGCCTGCAGGAGCACAATCTCAGCTTCGCCTCGCTGCGCGATCATGTGCGGTTTCGCCACGCGGTGCACTTTCTCAAGGACACTGCGCTGAGTGTCGACGGCATTTCCCGTATCCTGGACTTTTCCGACAGGACCAGCTTCACCAGCGCCTTCAAGCGCTGGACGGGTATGTCACCCACCGGCTACCGCCGCCAGGTGCGCCAGCGTTTTTGACCCTCTCAGGGAGAACGGGCCGGCCTTGGCCGGCCCTATGCATTGCCTGCAGACGACAAACCCGCTAGAGTTGGCCCACAATTATTCAAGGCCGATTCTTAGAGGTTTTCATGAGCTTTTTTATTCCCGCTGCTGTGGCACAGGAGGCGGCTCCGGCGCCACAGGGTAACCCCATCATAACCCTGCTGATGTTCGCGGGCCTGTTTGCGTTTATGTGGTTTTTCATTATCCGCCCGCAACGCAAACGTCAAAAGGAACACCAGGAACTGGTCAGCGCATTGAAGAAAGGCGATGAAGTGGTGATGACCAGCGGTATGCTGGGGCGCATCGACAAGGTGGACGATGACTACATCGTTCTGGAGGTCGCCGACAAGGTGTCGCTCAGATTCCAGAAAGTAGCCGTGCACGCGGTACTGCCCAAAGGCACGATCAAGAATATCTGATACTGCGACACATTTGACGGAAACCCGGCGTGCCCGGGTTTTTTTATTGCGCGGGAGCGGGGAACTTCAGTTTCATATGCTGCCACAGGCCCCCTAAATTTGTAGGAGCGGCCATGGGCGGATGGCCGCCCCGCCGCTCCTACAGAGGCGCAGAGCCTTACGTCGTGAGGAAGAGCCTATGTCTTTCACTTATCCGCCCCGGATTCACATGGCCCGGCTTCCCACGCCGCTCCAGCCTCTGGACCGGATCACTGAAAAGTTCTCCACTCCCCACGGGGGTCCGCGCCTCTGGGTCAAGCGGGACGATCTCACCGAAACCGCCATGTCCGGCAACAAGCTGCGCAAACTGGAGTTTATTGCCGGCGCGGCGAAGGAGCAGGGCTGTGACACCCTGATCACCTGCGGAGGCGTGCAGTCAAACCACTGTCGCACCACGGCGCTGGTGGGCGCACGCCTGGGGCTGCGGGTGCAATTGATCCTGCGCGGCGAAGAGGAGGCGGTGCCGGATGGCAACCTGCTGGTGGATTACCTGGCGGGCGCATCGGCGGCCTTTTACCCTGCGCGCCAGTACTTCGCCGAACTCGACGAGTTGTTCGCCCACTGGCGGGACTTCTACGCCCAGCGCGGCCATAAGGCGCTGTGTATTCCCACGGGAGGCAGCGACGGCCTGGGTGTCTGGGGTTATATCGCCGGCGCCGAAGAGCTGCTCGCGGATTGTCGGGACCGGGGTTTCGAGCCTGAACATATCATCTGTGCCACCGGCAGCGGCGGCACACAGGCCGGCCTGACCCTGGGCTGCCACCTGCTGGGCAGCCGGGCGCAGGTTACCGGTTATGCGGTGTGCGATAACGCCGAGTATTTTCAGCGCAAGGTACGGGGCGATATTGAGCAGTGGTGTGAAGCGGGAAACACCTTGCCGGACGGCGAGAAGCTGAACATTCAGGTCAATGCGGGATATATTGGCCCCGGTTACGGTGAGGCCGATGAGCCTGTATACCGCGCTATCGCTGAGGCGGCCGGGCAGGAGGGACTCTTGCTGGACCCGGTTTACACCGGCAAGGCGTTCACTGGCCTGCTGCAGGAACTCCACCGGGGCTGTTACCACGATACTGAGAATCTGGTATTCGTACATACCGGCGGCCAGTTCGGATTATTCCCCCACCGGGAGAAGTTTTCATTCCTCTTATAAACTTTTCCGGAAACTGCTAACCTGCGCAACGATTGGCATTTGCCTCTGTACAGAAAATAATCAGAACTAAAGTAGTGGTGGTTAGTTTGGAATCTTTCAATCATCTGCTCTTATCACTGGATGGAATCCTCGGCTCCGCGCCCTGGTTCCCATGGGTGCTTTTGGGCGTCGGCCTTTTCTTTACCCTGTATCTCGGATTTCCCCAGATCCGTTATTTCCGCCACGCAGTTAAAATCACCCAGGGCAAGTACGACAAGCCCAGTGACCCCGGCGACACCTCCCACTTCCAGGCCCTGGCCACAGCGCTGTCCGGTACTGTTGGCACCGGCAATATCGGTGGTGTGGGGCTGGCGATTTTCCTCGGCGGCCCAGCGGCGCTTTTCTGGATGTGGATCACCGCGTTCCTCGGCATGACCACCAAGTTCGTCGAGGTGACCCTGTCGCATAAATACCGTATCAAAGCGGCGGACGGTTACTACGCGGGCGGCCCTATGTTTTACATGGAGCGCCGGCTGAACATGAAATGGCTCGCGGTACTATTTGCGATCGCCACGGTAATCAGTTCATTCGGCACCGGCAGCTTGCCGCAGGTGAACAATATCGCCCAGGCCATGTACGATACCTTCGGTCTGAACAAGGCCCTGACCGGCGGCGTGCTGGCGATATTGCTGGGTATGGTGATCATCGGCGGTATCACCAGGATTGCCAAAGTCACTTCCACCATCGTGCCGGTGATGGCTGTGTTTTATGTGATCGGCGCTTTGGCGGTGATCATCTACAACTACCAGAATATCATTCCGTCTTTCCTTGCCGTATTCAGCGGTGCTTTCAACGGTAGTGCCGCCGCCGGCGGTTTCCTCGGCGCCAGCTTCGCCTACGCCTTCAACCGAGGGGTGAATCGCGGTCTCTTTTCCAACGAGGCGGGGCAGGGCTCGGCACCCATCGCGCACGCCTCTGCGCGAGCGGATGAGCCGGTGTCCGAGGGCATGGTTTCCCTGCTGGAGCCGTTTATCGACACCATTATCATTTGTACACTCACCGGTCTTGTGATTCTGTCGTCCGGAGCCTGGACGGAAAAATACCTGAACCAGTTCGAGCGCGCCGACATGTTCGTGGTGGCCGGCTCTTATAGCGACAAAAATCCTGAAGATGTGGACCAGTTGTACAACTTCCTGCGCGGCAAAGAGAGCGAGGTGCAGTACTACAGCGGTTCTGTGGTGGTCGCCGATGGCAGGGCGCTGAACGAAGGGGAGTTCACCCTGATCAACGCCCGCTCCGTGGCAGAGGATGTCGAATACCGGGTAGGCGAAGATAATTACAGCGGTGTGCTGACGGTAACGGAAGGCAGGTTCGCCAATCTGGATGTGGATATTTGGGGCAACTCACTGCTGCACTCGGTGGCGCTGACCAACCGTGCCTTCCAGAAGGGGTTTTTCGGTGAGTACGGCAGCCTGATTGTCACCTTGGGCATTCTTCTGTTCGCCTTTTCCACTGCCATCGCCTGGTCCTATTACGGCGACCGCTCGATGATTTACCTGCTCGGCCCCAGGGCGGTAATGCCCTATAGGCTGGTGTATGTGGTGGCCTTCTTCTGGGCTGCCATCGAGGACACCACGATAATCTGGAATCTGTCCGCGGTGACGATCGTCATTATGACGCTGCCGAACCTGTTCGGTATTTCCGTGCTGGCCAGGGAGATGAAGGGTACGGTGAAAGAGTACTGGAAAGATCCCAGTCACAAGTAAGGTGATTTATCTGTAGGAGCGGCGGGGCGGCCATCCGCCGCTGGCCGCGATCAATCTATCTTTTCCTGGCACAATCCATCGCGGCCGGCGGCCGCTCCTACACAACAGAGCAACAAAAAAGGGGCAGCCACTGGCTGCCCCTTTCTCATTTTACCTCAACCAAAGTCAGGGGCTCGCCTGCGCCGCCAGGGTCACTCCGGAATAGGCGGAGTAACCGCGGATGCTGATATACCAGGTTCCCGCACTTGGATTGCTGAAGCTGCAGTTCTCATCACTGCCCCACTCGTAGGGGCGGCAATCGTAGCTGCCGGTGGTGGGCTGGGCGCCGTAGCGCACATACAGGTCGCCGTCGCCGCTGCCGCCGGACATCTGCACATCCAGGGAGGACATACCGGAATTCACCTCCAGGGTGAAGTGCTGCCAGGAGCCCTCACTGCCGGAGAGGTTGGCTTCCTCCCAGCCGGTGTCTCCGCCGCCGCCACCGTTTTCATCGAAGCTGCCCACCAGGCTCACGCCGGAGAAGCTGCTGTAGGCGCGTACCATCACGTAGTAGGTGCCGGCCTGAACGTTGGAGATGCTACAGGTCTCGTTGTTGCCGCTGTTGTAGGGCCGGCAGTCGTAGCTGGAGCTGGTGGGGGCGGAACCGAAGCGCACATACAGGTCCGCGTCGCCGCTGCCGCCGGACGTCTGGAACGCCAGATTGCTGGCGCCGTCGGGCACTTCCAGGATGTAGTGAATCTCATCGCCGGTACTGCCGAACAGGTCGCTCTCCGGTACGCCATTCTCCAGTTCGCCACCGCCGGGGTTGCCGCCGCCACCGCCGCAGTTGGCAGTGGACACACCCACGGTGTCAAAAGCACTGGTCACCGCGCTCAGGTCGTAGGTCAGGTCCTCGGTGGCCGATACCACGCCGCAGGCTGCGTCCACATAGTTGGAGGTGGAGTTCCAGTACATCTGGTTGGCGAGCACGAAGATATCGAACGCCTGCCGGGTGTCCCAGCCGTTGCTGTTGGCGATCAGGTAGAAGGCCCGGTTGAAGACGCCGGAACTGTAATGCACGTCCATGCCGCTGTAGTAGTCGGAAGCGTGGCCGATGGAGCTGCCATCCTGGGTCGGGTCCTCAAAGTAGCGCAGTGCGCCGTTGCTCTTGAATATCTCCGCTCCCACCAGCCAGTCGTTGCTGCCGCGCATATAGTACTCGGCGGCCTCGCCGGCGATATCGGAGAAGGCCTCGTTGATACCACCGGGCTGGCCGGAGTACCGCAGGTTGGAGTTTTGTTCGGTAAAGCCATGGCTGACCTCGTGGGCGGATACGTCCAGGCTGACCAGCGGGTAGAAGGTGTTGGCGCCGTCGCCGAAGGTCATCTGGCTGCCGTCCCAGAAGGCGTTTTCATAGTTGTTGCCGTAGTGCACGCGCATACGCAGTTTTTGGGTCAGCGGCGCCGTGCCGTACCAGTCGCTGTACATATCGAAGACCACTCCGCCGAAGAAGTGGGCGTCATTCAGCGGCGAGTAGGCGCCGTTGATGGTCTTGAAGTCGTTGTACGGACAGGTGAACTGGAAAACACTGCCGCCAAAGGTACCGTGGTTCATGTTGACGGTTTCGACATTGGTGGTGTCCATTCGGCAGCTGTCATCCACGATCATCGCCGGATAATCGGTGCCGTATTCGTACTGCCCGGTCTTCTGGTTGCCTCCGGGGCCAGTGGCTTCCTGGGCGTGGGTGATACCCTCCCAGTGTTCCAGAACTTCGCCGGTCAGGGCGTCAATGAAGTAGAAGGGCCGGGACGGCTCATCGCCGTATTCCACCCAATTGACCAGATAGGCCAGGCGGGCGCGATCCTGGTCGTCCACATGGATATAGAGCTGTTGGCGCGGGTTCTTGGCGGCCAGCTTCAGCGCCGGCACCGAGAGCGCACCGGTAACCAGCCCCTCCTGGACGCGATTGTTGATGACCTGTGACATCGCCCGCTCCAGCGCATTCGCCGCCTTGATTGAGGGCTGCACGGAGGGCACCTCGACAGTCAGGCCGGTGAGCACATCGCCGCTGACTTCCGCGGCCAGCCCTTGGCCCGATGCGCTGGTGACGGTCTGCCCCCACACCGGTATGCCCTCGTGGACCTGGCGATAGCGGGTAATGGTTTTGCCATTGGCCAGGGT
Source organism: Microbulbifer sp. (assembly GCF_051659245.1). Classification (NCBI taxonomy): domain Bacteria; kingdom Pseudomonadati; phylum Pseudomonadota; class Gammaproteobacteria; order Cellvibrionales; family Microbulbiferaceae; genus Microbulbifer; species Microbulbifer sp. Next base: position 8,224 of record NZ_JBOFOC010000192.1, on the reverse strand, counting down.
GCGGGAGCGCACTTCCTCCAGTGTGACATCCGTTCCCGTCGCGGCCAGGCCCTGGGCGGAAAGCATATCCGGGGTCGCCGGAATACGATCCGCAGCCTGGGCGCCGGCCATCACGGCCAGTGAGCAGGTAATCCCTAATAGATGCTTCTTCATTGTCTTATATCCCTAGTTGCTTTGGTTGTTCGCCGGATCTCCACGGGCAGGGGGATCACCCCTGTGCGATGCTTTTCCGGCGACCGTATCCCTGCGCCGGAAAAAGCAAAGCCACACACCCGTACAGGCCGGCTCGCTGGAATGGTCAGAATGCAGAAGACAGACCGGAACACCGGAAGGGGCCGCGACTGGCGGCGGTGGTGCTCCGCTTTCTCTAAACCATAAAGTTTGCGTGTCCGGTGTTCCCGGACCGGTTAAGAGTACAGCGATTGATGGGGATTGATGACAGGAAAATTAAAAAAATAGCGGAGTAGTTTGTTATTTTTGCGAATCTTTTCACATATTGAGAGGGCTATCCCTCTTGAAAGAGACCTTTTGGTGCGTTAGTTCCATTCCGTACAAGTATAAAAAGGCCCCCGGCAGGCGTAATGCTGTCCATTAAACGCTGATGCCGGAGCACAATGGCACTAAGTTAAGACCTGGGCGGACCTGCTACCGGGGGCTTTTTGCGGGACACGGGCTGGGCGCCCCCCTAAATCCATCCCTGGAGGCTTGTCCGCGAGGTCCCTCTCGCAGACAGTCCCGCAAAAAGCCCCCGGCATCAGGTCCTTCGCATCATGGTTATGGTTTAACTTAGTGCCATTCATGCCGGAGCGCTATTCAATATTTTTTTACACTACGCTGAAGTTCTTACACATTCAGCAACAAAAATTCCCGTTCCCAGGAACTGATCACCCGGTTGAACTCCTCGTACTCGTCTCGCTTGATCGCACTCCAGGCGCGCACGAATTTCGCCCCGAACATCTCTTTGGCCTCCCTGCATTCGAGCAGGAGATTCAGGGCGTGTTCCTGGGTCCGGGGCAGGGTGATGGGCTCTTCCGAGCAGTCGCCCTCGTAAGGCGCGCTGGGTTCCACCTGGGTGATCATACCCAGGTAGCCGCAGGCCAGGGATGCGGCGATGGCCAGGTAAGGATTGCAGTCGGCGCCGGGGAAACGGTTCTCCAGGCGTTTGCCCTGGGGTGAACTGTCCGGCACCCGCAGGCCGGTGGTGCGGTTGTCGTAACCCCAGTGCAGGCTGGTGGGTGCGGCCATCTCCGGGGTGAAGCGCCGGTAGGAATTTACGTTGGGGGCGAAGAAAGAAATAAATCCGGGGATATACTGCTGCATGCCGCCGATGAAATGCAGAAAGATTTCATTTTCCTCGCCGCGGTCGTCCACAAAAATATTCTTGCCGGTCTCCGCATCGACGATGCTCTGGTGCAGGTGCAGCGCGCTGCCCGGCTCCTCTTCCATCGGCTTCGCCATAAAGGTGGCGTAGATGCCGTGACGAAAGGCGGTTTCGCGCACGGTGCGTTTGAAGGTAAACACCTGGTCAGCCAACTTGAGGGGATCACCGTGCAGGAAATTGATTTCCATCTGCGCGGTGCCGGACTCGTGGATCAGCGTATCCACATCCAGGCCCTGCGCCTCGCAGAAATCGTACATATCCTCGATGATCGGTTCATACTCGTTGGCGGCATCGATACTGTAGGATTGGCGGGTTTTCTCCGTGCGCCCGGAGCGGCCCACGGGAGCGGAGAGTTTTTCGTCCGGGTCCAGGTTGCGCTTGACCAGGTAGAATTCCACCTCCGGCGCGACGATCGGTTTCCAGCCCCTGGCCGCGTATTTGTCCAGCACGAACTTGAGAATATTGCGGGTGCTGATGGGGTGGGGCTTGCCGTCGCGGGTATAGCAATCGTGAATGATCTGCGCGGTGGGTTCGTTGGCCCAGGGGTTCAGGCGGATGGAATCCGGGTCCGGCACCAGCAGCATATCGGTATCCGCCGGGTCCACCAGTTCGTTGTGCTCGTCGACATAGTCACCGGTGACCGTCTGTACCAGGATGCTCTCCGGCAGGCGGCTGTCTTCAGTGAGAAATTTGTCCGTAGGGGTAAATTTGCCCCGCGCATTGCCGGACATATCGGGCACCAGGCACTCCACTTCGGAAATATCGTGTTCTGCGAGCCACTGTGTAATCTTGTCCATGTTGCACCTAGCGTGAAAAAGGTCGAGGGTAGTATAAGCGCGGCCGGCAGCGTATCCGCCACTACCTTTGATTATGTTAACAAACCGAATTATTATTCAATTTAAACTTGGTCATGGTTCGGTTTTTGCGCCGATGCCCAGCATTTTTGAGAGAGAAGCCGCCTATGACTGCCTCCGGCAGGGTAACCAAACTGGTCGGCCACACCGACTCCTATTACGCCGCCAGCGCTAACCGGGCTCCGGTATATCCGGCGCTCGAGGGCACTGTGGAGGCGGATGTGTGTGTGATCGGCGCCGGCTACACGGGCCTGTCTTCCGCTCTTCACCTGACTGAGCGCGGTTACAAAGTGGTGGTGCTGGAGGCCGAGCGGGTGGCCTGGGGCGCCTCCGGGCGCAACGGTGGTCACGTGGGCGTGGGGCAACGCCGCGGCCAGGAGGACCTGGAGAAAATGCTCGGCCGGCACACCGCCAAGTGCCTGTGGGATATGAGTGTGGAGGCGGTGCAGTTGGTGGAAGCGCTAATCCACAGGCACGAGATCCGGTGCGACCTGAAGCGCGGCATTATGCACTTGGCCGCGAAGCGCAGCCACAATGAGCACCTGAAAGAGGAAGTGGAACTGCTGCGTGAGCGTTACGGGTACGGGCAGATACGCTATGCGGACGAGGAGGAGGTCCGTTCGCTGGTGGGTTCGGAGCGCTACTTCGGGGCCCAGGTCGACAGCGGTTCCCTGCACCTGCACCCGCTGAATTTCGCCCTGGGGCTGGCGGACGCCGCCGCAGCAGCCGGAGTGCAGTTCTACGAGCACAGCCGGGTAACCCGCTACCGCGGAGGCTCCCCCTGTATCGTGGAAACCTCAAAGGGGCGGGTCCAGGCGGGGAATGTGGTGCTGGCTTGCAACGGCTACCTGGGCAAACTGGAGCCGCGCATGGCGGGCAAGATCATGCCCATCAACAATTTCGTGCTAGCCACCGAGCCGCTGTCGGAGTCCCTGGCCAAAGAGTTGATCGCCAACGACTACGCCCTGCAGGACACCCTGTTCGTAATCGACTACTGGAAGCTCTCCGGCGACAACCGGCTGATCTTTGGCGGCGGCGAAAACTACTCTTCCAGATTTCCGCAGGATATCCGCAGCTTCGTGCGCGAATATATGCTGCGGGTTTACCCGCAATTGGCAGACACGCAAATTGATTTCGGGTGGGGCGGTACTCTGGCGATCACCCTCAACCGCATGCCCCACCTGGGGCGTTTGGAATCCAATGTGTTTTACAGCCAGGGCTACTCCGGCCACGGCGTACCTACCGCCACTCTTGCCGGCAAGTTGATCGCCGAAGTGATCTCGGGCACGGAGGAGCGCTTTGATGTATTGGCGCAAATTCCAACACCGACTTTCCCGGGCGGTACACTCTTGCGCTGGCCGGCGCTGGTGGCGGGGATGCTCTATTACAGCCTGAAGGACAAACTGGGGCGGTGATCTACAGGTGGATTCCTCCGAGTGCTGCGCGAAACAGGCTGATGCCCTCGGCTGCGCAAAAGGGCGTCCTGTCGTTCTGTCGTGATAAACTCCGCGCATCCGGCAGAAGGAAACGATCTTGTCCAACGCAGAGCAGAGAAAGCGCAGAAGCCAGCTTGCCCCCCGGCGCGAACCGGTGCAGGCCCGCGCCCGCGAGCGCACCCGGCAGATACTGGATACCACCGGGCGGTTGCTGGAAGAGGTGGGCTTGAACGATCTCACCACCATTCTGATTGCGAAAGAACTCGGCGTCTCCGTCGGCTCCCTGTACCACTACTTCCCCAACAAGCACGCCATCCTCTACGCTATGGGCGAGCAGTGGCTGGCCAGTATGACCGCCGCGCTCGAGGAACTGGCCGGGGAAGACCTGGAGCACTTGTCCCTGGAGGCGTTTCTCGACCAGTTGTTGGAAAACCTGATCGCCGTCTACCGCGAGCAGCGCGGCCTGCTGCCGCTGGTACAGGCCATGTGGGGCATTCCGGAGCTGCACGAACTGGACGAGCGCCACGACGAACTGGTGATCAGCCACCTGACGGCGATGTTCGCCCGCCTGGGTTTCACCTGTCCGCCCAACGAACTGAACCGCCTCTCCCGCGCCACCCTGGAGTGTTGTCACGCACTCTTCCTGGTGATCGTGAACCAGAAGGGCATCCGCTCCCAACGCACTCGCGACGATCTGCACCTGATGCTGCTCACCATGCTGCAATCCCATCGAAACCAGAGCCGCCCGGGCGGCCGCAACGACGTGGAGGCGCCGTGAGCACACAGCTGAGCGACAAACTGGTGATCGCTATCTCCTCCCGGGCCCTGTTCAACCTCAGCGACAGCCACCGGGTGTTCGAGGAGCAGGGCCTGGAAGCCTTCGCTGCCTACCAGATGGAGCACGAGAACGACGTGCTGGAGAAGGGCGATGCCTTCCCGCTGGTGCAGAAATTCCTGCAGATCAACCAGCGCCTGGAGCAGTCGCGGGTGGAGGTGATACTGCTGTCCCGCAACAGCGCCGACACCGGCCTGCGGGTGTTCAACTCCATCGAGCACTACGGCCTGGACATCACCCGCGCCGCCTTCTGCAACGGCGAGAGCCCCTGGCGCTATATCGCGCCCTTCGGTTGCCACCTGTTCCTGTCCAGCGACGGCAGCGACGTGCGCCGGGCGCTGGAGCGGGGTGTGGCGGCGGCCACCCTGGTTGCCGGCAGTTCCCGCGAGCGGGAGGACGACATCCTGCGTTTCGCCTTCGACGGCGACGCGGTGATTTTCTCCGATGAAGCGGAGCAGATCTTCAAGCGCGACGGCCTCGCCGCCTTCGCCGCTGCTGAGCGCGCTTCGGCGCAGCAACCCTTGGGAGGTGGTCCCTTCAAGGGATTTCTCGAGGCGTTGCAGCAGTTGCAGGCGGAGTTCGCTGCAGAATCCTGTCCGATCCGCACCGCGCTGGTCACCGCCCGTTCGGCACCGGCCCACGAGCGGGTAATCCGGACACTGCGGGCCTGGAATATCCGTATCGACGAATCGGTATTCCTCGGGGGCCTGCCCAAGGGCGAATTTCTCCGCGCCTTCGGTGCCGATGTCTTCTTTGACGACCAGCCTGCCCACTGCGCCTCTGCGGCGGAACACGTGGCTACCGGCCACGTCCCCCACGGGGTGGCCAACGAGCCGGTATCGTAGTTTCAAAAGGCCTTGTCATTGAATTCCGGATCGTACTGGCGGATATAGGCCGCCAGCGATTGATGGGGCTCCACCTGAAACTGCTCGCCGGTCAGCTCCGCGCCGAGGATACGGTCCAGTCGGAACAACCGGTGGTCGTCGCGCAGCCGGCACCAGGCGAGGAGTGTCCAGGCCGCGCCCCAGTAAATCAGTCCCAGGGGATTGCAGTGCCGTTGCGAGCGCCTTCCCTGTTCATCTTCGTAGTCCAGCCATAACACCTCCCGGGCTTTGACTGCCTGGCGAATCAGCGCGCCGAAGCGGGCTTTTTCACTGCGGTGCAGATCGGGAACCAGCAAGGTGGCCCGCTGGTGGTCCTGTTCCTGCACCACCCTGTCCGGCAGTACCGAGCGGATCTTGTGCAGCGCCGAATCCGCGGCGCTGCCGATATCCTCATCCCCCCAGCCCTGCACCATACGTACGCCCAGCAGCAGTGCCTCCAGTTCCTCCTCGCTGAACATCAGCGGCGGGATAAACGATCCCCGCCGCAGCCGGTAGCCGACACCCGCCTCTCCCTCAACCGGCACTCCGGACAGTACCAGCGACTGCATGTCCCGGTAGAGGGTCCGCTCCGATACTCCCAGCCGCTCCGCCAGAGCGCGGGCGGTGATGGCGGAACGGCGGGCGCGCAGCAGAGTCACCAGTTGCAGCAGTCGTTCGGATTTGTTCATTTGGATAGAGTTGGCCGGCTTTTCCGCGAAACGATACCGGATAGGGTCGCCGCGGGATAGCCGGCCGAAGATCAGGCGGGAGCGGCGGCCTTGCTTTCATCCCAGTACATGGCCTCTATTTTGTGCCCGTCCAGGTCACGCACGAAGCAACCGTAGTAGGCTTCTCCGTACTGTGGGCGGGGGCCGGGTTCGCCCTCCGCGGTGGCGCCGGCATCCAGGGCGGCACTGTAGAAGGTATCCACCAGTTCCGGGCTATCGGCCAGGAAGGCAAAGTGCACGCCATTGCCCACACTGGCCTCTTCGCCATTGTGGGGCGGGTGCACCCAGAATTCAGGGAAAGCCTTGCCGTAGGCCACGGCCTCCGGGAAATCCAGCACCCGGCGCACGCCCAATGTTCCCAATACTTTGTCGTAGAATGCCCCGGCCTCGGCGAAGTGGTTGGTTCCGATGGACACATGGCTCATCATGGAGGAGTTTTCGGTTTGGCTCATGGAGATCTCCAGTTGGTTGTCAAAGATCCCAGGGTAAAAGAGCCTGCTGTCAGTTTGTGTCAGTAGCCTCACCGCGAGGGGAAAATGGGTTCGGCTCACACTCCCATCAGTGATTGGCTCTCATAAGGTTTGGCTGCTATTCTTTTCTCGCATAAAATAACCAAGTTTTTATAACTTGTGCAGGCGGTCACAAGCCGCGCCTGCAGAGGGAAAATCGCCAGGGAGAAACCATGAAGCTTCAGCAGTTGCGTTATATCTGGGAGGTAGCCCATCACGACCTCAATGTTTCCGCGACGGCACAGAGCCTTTATACCTCCCAGCCGGGCATCAGCAAGCAGATCCGTCTCCTGGAGGATGAACTAGGCGTAGAGATCTTTGCCCGCAGCGGCAAGCATCTGACCCGCGTAACCCCGGCGGGCGAGGCGATACTCAAAACCGCCGGCGAGATCATGCGCAAGGTGGAGAATATCAAGCAGGTTGCCCAGGAGTTCAGCAACGACAGAAAGGGCAGCCTGTCCATCGCCACCACCCACACCCAGGCGCGCTATGCGCTGCCGCCGGTGATCAAGTCCTTTATCGCCCGCTACCCGGAAGTCTCCCTGCATATGCACCAGGGCACACCGATGCAGATTTCCGAAATGGCCGCGGACGGCACCGCGGACTTCGCCATCGCCACCGAGGCCCTGGAGCTGTTCAGCGACCTGGTGATGATGCCGGCGTACCGCTGGAACCGCTGTATCCTGGTACCCCGGGACCACCCCCTGTGCCAGCTCGGCAAGCTCACCCTGGAAGAGGTGGCCAGGCACCCGATCGTCACCTATGTGTTCGGGTTTACCGGACGCTCCAAACTGGATGAGGCCTTCCTGGAAAAAGGGCTGTCGCCCAAAGTGGTGTTCACCGCCGCGGACGCGGATGTGATCAAGACTTATGTGCGCCTGGGATTGGGGATCGGTATTGTCGCGGATATGGCGGTGGACGAAGCGGACGAGGACCTGGTGGCGCTGGATGCCAGCGGACTGTTCGAATCCAGCGTCACCAAGATCGGCTTCCGCAAGGGGATATTTCTGCGCGGTTTTATGTACGAATTTATCCAGCAGTTCGCACCGCACCTGACTCGGGACTTAGTGGACCAGGCCACCCACGCGGCTTCGCGGGCGGAAGTGGACGAGTTGTTTTCGGGGATGGAACTGCCGGTCTACTGAATCAACGGCCAAAATAATCAATTGGTCATTGGCTCCAGGACTTCCTTGGCGAACTTGAAATACACGGTGTAGATCTGTGGCTCAGTATCTTCGTTCTCCACCAGGAAGAAAGGGGCGCGGCTCACATTGTGCTCTCTCGCCAGCTGTATGCCCGGGCTCTCTGAGTCGCGCTCGTCGGCGATCAGGGTCTCATCGATAAAACGCAGCTGATCGTTCTGCTCCAGTCTCTCTTCCACATCCCGGCACTTGGCGCAAGGGGAGCCGTCGGCGAGGATTTTCTTGACCAGGGTTATTTTCACTTCAGATTCCTTGTTATTCCGGTTGGCGCTGAATCTAGCAGAGCGCCTAATAACTTTGAAATATCAATAGTGGATAGCGTTATAACTTTTGGGCGTGAGAAAACTCCCTGTAGGAGCGGCCCATGGCCGCGATCAGACTTCCAGCGCACAACTGAAAGATTGATCGCGGCCATG
>NZ_JBOFOC010000191.1:0-1218 GCF_051659245.1 Microbulbifer sp. | reverse complement strand
GCATGAAACTGGCCCTGCCCGACGGCCATAACCCGGAACCGGGATGTCGGAGAACAGTAAACCTCCAGCAGCCAGCCTGCGGAGTCGTTTTTTAACAAACAGGTAAAAGTTAGGATTGAACGGCTGGCGGTGCGTTCGGAGCGGCCACTGCGCGCAATCGCGTAAGCCCTGTGCCCGGCGCCCGCCAGACCGTTCGTTTTTTTCTTGATTGGCGGATTTTATTTCTGTAGCCTTCGCGCTGAAAATTCACTTCTCGCCACCCCCATGGCTTGTCAGAGGTGCCCGAAAGAGTTTTCCATGCCCGCGAGTGGATGCGGTTTGCCGCTGGCGGATGGAAAGGGGATGCAAGGGTACGCTTCGCGATGAAATCTGCTCGGCTCTCCGTATTTGTACGTCAGCTACTGTGTGCGGTTGTCGGCGCGGTTATTTCACTGGGATGTGTCTCTGCCGGCGCAGAGGAAGCGGGCAGCAAACAGCCCATCACCTTCGACCAGAAGATCCTCGAACACCTCTCCGCCTTCGAAGAGCCGGCCCCGGAACCGCAAGTCGGAAAGGTCGCCTCAATTATTACCGCCAGTACGCTCGTGGACCTGAGCAATAACTTCGTCTGCGAGTCGCCGCTGAAGTTCAAGCTGGGCCTGTCCCAGGATGCCACGGCATCCATCACCTTTACCGGCGATAATGCCCCCATCGGTGCGGACGAATTCCTCGAACCCACCGACCTGGATGCCGGTTACCACGAATTCACCTACACGGACCGCACCTTGCGGCCCGGCACCTACGACTTCGAGGTGCGGGTCATTTCCAAGACCACCAATCGCGAAGAGGTCTACCCGGGCCAGGCGATTATCTCCCGCGACTATCTCGACCAGCTGCCGGTCGGCCACGCCATGGTGGAAGGGGTCGACCTCTTCGATGGCAAGCTGAATCTCTCCGCAACGGATATCCAACTGCCCTGGAGCGGGCCGGATTTCTCGCTGCGCCGCTCCTATAGCAGCCGCAATACAGACGACTCCAGCCTGGGGCTGGGCTGGAGCCATAACCTGGATTCCCATGTCGCCCAGCGCGGCTGCGGCGTAGTCACCGTGCACGGCGGCGATGGCGGCGGTATCTCCTTCTACCCGGACGGCGACGGCGGCTATGTGCCCGGGCGCGGTTATCACGGCACCCTGGTTTCCACTGTCGACGGCTGGGATTTCTACAGCAAGGACGGCACCC
>NZ_JBOFOC010000190.1:0-2403 GCF_051659245.1 Microbulbifer sp. | reverse complement strand
GGATTTGCTTCGTAGCTCAGGTCGATCGCGGGCATGGCCCGCTCCTACAAAGGAGAAACGGATGGGGAAAGCGTCAGGTATTGGTCAGCTGGCGCAGCTGGCTGTCCAGCAACTTCTGGTAGTTGGGCACCAGGCCGGTCACCTCGGCCCCCCAACTGGTGGTGTGGCACTCCACCCGGCTCAGCAGCGACGCGTCCTCCAGCAACTGTGGGTGCAGGGCCAGGCCGCGGGACTGGCTCAGCAGTTGCTCGCCGGAGAAGTCACAGGACCGGGGCTCCGCGGGCACCACCGCCGCGGCCAGCTGCAGGCCGGCGGCGCGACTGGACTGCTGCAACTCGCGCAACAGCAGGCCGCAGCAGACGGCGCGGAAGGCGGCATCCCCGCCGCTGAAACCCAACCCCAGCTGCGGGCCCGAATGCCGCAGCGGCCGGGCGTCATAGATCCGGCGCAACAGTTGCAGGCGCTGATCCAGGTCGCCCTGCAACTTGTCCAATGCCGTGCGGCTGAGCTGGTTGCCCAGCTGCGCCCAGTTCAGCGGGCGCAGATAGAGCCCCACGGTCACCTCCGGCTCCGGCGCGGGCGCCGGCCTGGCGGGTACCACCGGAAGCGGGCGCCGGGAGGGGAAATTGCCGGCGGCCAGGGCCGCTGCGGCGCTGACCGGCAGCGCGAACACCAGGCTCAGTAACAGGCTGGCCCAGGGAAAGCCCACGCTGCTGCCGGGCACCAGGTTCAGGGTCACACTGCCGGCCAGGCTGTCGTGCAATACCACCGGCGCGCTGACCGTTTCCCCCTGGTGGGTATCGCCGACCTGGGCCAGCGCGTTGGACTCCACGTCCTCCACGGTGACGCCGGTAACCGCCGGCAGTTCCAACAGCTGCCGGGCCAGCAGTTGCATGCTGATGCGGTCTCCGGCGACGATCCGCTCCAGGCTCTGCTGTGCCAGGAAGGCCGCCGCCGCCCGCGCCGCGGCCCTGTCCCTCTCCGCGGCGTCAGCCTTCTGCTGGCCGTAGTAGTGGGCCAGGGCGGCGCTGCAGAAGAGCGCCAGCACCAGCCAGATACCGCCGGCCAGCAACTGCTGCCGGGTGCGGCCGGGCAGGCGGGACAGGAACTCGGGGAGGTTGCTGGCAAACATAGGGAAACCGCGCGGGCATTTATTGAAGTCGAGGATTTTAGCGAATAATGACGCCGGGGCTATAATGCGCGCCTTCTTTTCATCCAGCCGCGGAAACACAGAACTATGGGCGAAGCACCGACGCAACAGGAGTTCCAGCTGTCCCTGGAGCAAATTCGCACAACTGCCGCCGACGGCCCGCTGCACTATCTTGAATACCGGGGCGGCGAGGCCCGGCTGGGCCTGGAGTACAGCGGCCCGCCCCCAATGGAGACAGCTGCCGGCCCCTTGTCCCCCATGCCCGCGAAGCCGGCGGCAGTGACCAGCCCCTGGTGCGCCACCCTGCTCTCCCCCAACGCCACCCTGGAACAACTGCGCCGGCTGCTGGCATTTTTTGCCGAACAGGGCTGGGAAGTGACCGCCGCGGACACCCTGGCGCGCCATCCCGGGTGCACAGTGATCCGCTTCCAATTGCAGGCGGAGCTGGAGTTCGAAACGGCGAAACACGCTTGTTTGGAACAGGCGGAGCGGCTGGGCGCCGACCTGGTGCTGCAGTCCGGCGCCAGCCAGCGGGTACCGGGGCTGGCCGGCTTCGATATGGACTCCACCCTGATCGACGCGGAGGTGATCGACGAACTGGCGAAGATTCTCGGTATCGGCGACCAGGTAGCGGCGATCACCGAGGCGACGATGCGCGGCGAACTGGATTTTAAACAGAGCTTCAGGAAGCGCATGGCCCTGCTAAAGGGTTTTTCTGAGCAGCGCATGGCCGAGATAGCCCCGAGGCTGCCGATCAAGCCGGGGGCCGAGCGGCTGCTCACCGCCCTGCGCGCGCTGGGCTGCAGAACCGCGATTCTCTCCGGCGGCTTCACCTATTTCGCCAATTACCTGCGGGCGAACAAGCTGCCGCTGGACTTCGTGCACACCAACCAGCTGGAGTTCGCCGACGGCAAGCTGACCGGCGACGTGATCGAACCGATTATCGACGGCGCGCGCAAGCGCGAACTGCTGCAGCGGCTGGCCGATGAGCTGAACCTGCCCCTGGAGCGGGTGATCGCCGTGGGCGACGGCGCCAATGATATTCCCATGCTCAAGCTGGGCGCCCTGGGCATCGCCATTCACCCCAAGCCCAAGGTGCGCCGGGAGGCGCCCCAGTCCATCGACAGTTTCGGGCTGGATGTAGCGCTGTACCTGTTCGGCCTGAACGACCGGCAGATAGAGGAGTTGCTGTAGGAGCGGCGGGGCGGCCATCCGCCATGCCCGCGATCGGATTTGCTTCGTAGCTCAGTCCG
>NZ_JBOFOC010000189.1:0-15129 GCF_051659245.1 Microbulbifer sp. | reverse complement strand
CGCAGCGGGAGACGCAGTGGTAGTAGGGGGTGGCATCCAGGGATACCAGGGCTTTGCGCGGGAGTCCCATTTCTGGCTATCCATACAGTTGGATGAATAGCCAGTATTTTTACGGAGAAACGAGTGTTTCTCAAGCGGGGTGGCGTAAGATGCCTTTTGTTTGGTTTGATGGGTGTCCAAAAACAGGAAAGTGTCAGGAACCGGAACTTGGGTGTCCAAAAACAGGAAAGTGTCTCCAAAAACAGGAGAACAGGAAAGTGTCCAAAAACAGGAATTTACCGATCAGTTGCCGCTTCCCGGTCTGTGGATGGTAGCTTTAACTTATCCGGCTTTTCGCGGATCATGGGGGCATGGTATGGCGCCCATGTATTGGCACTCAACTATTATGGATAGAGTTCAGTGCTGCTGAGGAGGCGTCTGTATTTTTCAGTTAGGGGCTAAAGATCGAGCCACGGAGGGACCCCTGGAATGTCGACAAAACGTCCTGCAACCGCCGATGCGGCAGGCGCTGAAAACAACACCCGTCGCACCAGACCGACGTTTCTGGTGGTGGACGATGATCCCATGTTACGCAAGATCGTTGCCCGGGGGCTGGCAGCGCTCGATCCGGCGGAAATATTGGAGGTGGAAGACGGGTTGGCAGCACAGGATGTGCTGAGCGCAAAAAACGTGGACGTGGTTGTGACCGATGTTCTCATGCCCCACATGAACGGCCTCGAGCTCATGAAGTGGGCGCAGGAGCACTGCCCGGGACCGCTCTGGATCGTCCTGTCCGGACTGGAGACTTTCGACGCTGCCGTGGACGCGCTGCAACTGGGCGCCTTCGACTATCTGGGGAAGCCGCCGGAGGTGCAGCGGGTGCGGGTGGTGGTACGCAACGCCCTGGACCAGATCGAGCTGGTGCGTGAGCGCAAACGGCTGTACGGGCAGATCGCGCGCAGCAACGCGCAGCTCGCCGAAAATGTGGAGCAGTTGCAACAAGCCTGCCGCATGCTCGAGGAACAGGCCGCGGTCATCCAGTCAGATCTGGATCGTGCCGAAGTCATTCAGCGCGCACTCCTGCCCCAGGAACCTCCGGAAATCGACGGCTGGTGCCTGGAAACTCTGTACCGTTCGGGGAGCAGCGTGGGGGGCGACCTCTACGACGTTATTCTGCTGCATCAAAAGTACATGGGAGTGGTGATTGCAGATGCTGCCGGCCACGGCGTGGCTGCGGCCATGCTCTCGGTGCTGCTCAAATTGCGCCTCAACCTTACCGACAAAGCGGGCCTACTGCGAATGCCGGGTCAGGTCTTGAGTGACCTGAACCGCAGGCTCTACGAGACCGTAACGGCGCCTGGAGCTTTCATAACCGCCATGTATGTGCTGCTGAATCGGAACACGGGGCAGGCATGGATCGCATCGGCCGGACATCCGCCCTGCATTTGGACCACGCCGGCCGGGCAGTGCCAACTGCTGGCACACACAGGCCCGGCACTGGGCCTTGAAGCGGACGCCCGCTATGAGGAGCGTGAGGTTCAGCTGGCTGTCGGCGATCGGCTGCTGCTGTACACCGATGGCGTGCTGGGGAGTGGAGCGGAGTCCATCACGAGTGACGATCTTACTCGTACCCTGCGCTCCGGGATCGACCGCGCGGAGCTGCCGGGGACCCTGTACCGGACGGCAACGCAGAAGATCACCGGAGAGCGCGACGACATTACCCTGATCCTGCTGGAGCGCGGCGAGGGTGTCAGCCATTTCGATCACACGGCGAGCCCCGAGGGACGTCTCACCCCCCAACCGTCCACCACACAGGCGCAGCTGATGTATGCAGTGCGGGGGGAGCAGGCGTTCATCAGCATTGCCGGCAATGTAACCTGGGTTTTCAGCCAAGCCTTGCTGGACATCGCCAACACACTGCTGGAGCGACACAATAAGCTGACCATAGACTTGGCAGCCTGCGAGTACATGGACAGCACCTGCCTCGGCACCCTGCATGAGATCGTGATCTCGCGACCGGATGCCGTGTACCTGCAACGGATGCCTGCCAATATCCGGGAACTGTTCGAAGAGCTGAGTATGGGAGCGGTACTGAGTCATGAAAGCCCCTCGATCGACCCGCTCCCGGATTTGATGGAGCCGTTGCCGCGGAGGGAGGTCGGTGTGGCCCAGCAGTGCGCACGCATACTGAGTGCGCACGAAACGCTCGCGTCGCTCAGCCCGGAGAATCGCGAGAAGTTTCAAGGTGTGGTCGATTCATTGCGGGAGGATCCGGACCGGAACCGGTAGCCTCCTCAGCCACCGCCTGCGGATGATGCCCGGTGTTGCACCGCAGCCTGCAACGCCGCTTCCAGCTCGGCCACCTTCGCCTCCAGTAAAGCCAAAACCACAGCACACACCCTCCTGCCAGAAAGCCGGGCGCCGCCGGTTGGCCTGTTTGACTGCTTAAAAACCACCGCTTAACTCAAGACTCGGATCTTCCTGGGAGGCGAGGGGCCGTTTGATGGGTGTCCAAAAACACCCCCTCCTGGGAGGCGAGGGGCCGTTTGATGGGTGTCCAAAAACACCCCCAAAGGTTTTCTTCTCTTCGATGGGAATGGCGGCCGATTTTTTCGGCGCCGCTTCCGCCTTGGGGGCCGTAGCTGAGAATTGGGCGCGCAACACGCCAAGCGGTAGGCCCTGCGTGGTCAAGGCCAAGGTGGAATGTAAATGGGCAGTTTGATGGGTGTCCAAAAAACGCAGCCTGTTTGACTGTTTAAAAACCACCGCTTAACTCAAGACCCGGATCTTCCTGGGAGGCGAGGGGCCGTTTGATGGGTGTCCAAAAACACCTCCGGAGCCAATAGCCGACCAGGGCGAGTACGGCCAGCCAACAGACGATAACGAAGGCTGCGCCCCTGCGGCTTTTCGGCAGCGACAGCGGTTCTGTCTCTGCGCGAGCCTGCAGTTCCCGCCACAGTTCCGGCGGCACCAACTTGGCTGCGAGATAAATTCCCAGTGGCAGCAGGATCAGGTCGTCCAGGTAGCCGAGCACGGGGATAAAATCCGGAATCAGGTCGATGGGGCTGAGGGCGTAGGCGACTATTGCAAGAAGCACCAGCTTGGCGACCAGCGGCGTGCGCGGGTCCCGGCTCGCCAGGTAGAGTACCCGCAGCTGCAGTTTCATTTCCCGGGCGAAGCGTTTCAGCCATGCGGGCACGGCAGTCACTTCAACTTGCGACAGAAGCAATCTCCCGTGTTGCTGTAGGAGCGGCCCATGGCCGCGATCGATCTCTGCCTGTAGCCTACACCGATCGCGGCCATGGGCACGGCCGCCCCGCCGCTCCTACAGAATAGGGGCGATGCAATCAGGGCTTTCTGCCGAACAGGTATTTCAGAAGGGCCATGATCGCCAGTACCAGCGCGACGAAAATCAGTATCCCGAATATCACACAGACCGCGACGCCCCAGCCTCCCATCGACATCATCATCATATCGCCGGGCTGCGCATTCGCGGCGCTGGCGCCGAGCAGCAGTGTCAGCGGCGCCACCAGTTTTGCCAGTAACTTTGTGCACGGATTCATTACCTTTTCCTCGTGGTTTTCCATTTCCAAAGTACGAAGATTCCCGGCATTACCAATAGCACAAATACCAGCGCGGACAGGGTGCCGCCCACCATTGGCGCGGCGATGCGTTTCATCACGTCGGCTCCGGTGCCGCCGCTGAGCATTACCGGCACCAGCGAGATCAGCAGGGTCAGGCTGGTCATCAGCATGGGGCGGATGCGGTGGGCGGCGCCCTGGGCCACTTCCTTGAGAAACAGTTCCCGGCTCATATCCGGTACGCGCTGGCGGGCTTGATCCAGGGCGTGGTCCAGGTAGTGCAGCATCAAAAGCCCCATCTCCGCCGCCAGCCCGGCCATGGCGATGGCGCCGACCCACACCGCCACGCTGAGTTTGTAATCGAGTCCCCACAGCAGCCAGAAGGCGCCGATCAGCGACATGGGCACGGCGGCGAGCACGAACAGGGTGTCGGACATGCGGCCGCGGTGCAGGTAGAGCAGCAGGCACACGGCGAGCAGGGTCATCGGCACCAGCCAGGCGAGCCGCGCCTTGGCGCGCTCGAAGTACTGGTACTGCCCGGCCCAGCCCAGGCGCTGGCCGGGCACCAGGGATACCCGTTCCGCCACCACCTGTTTGGCCCGCGCTACGTAATCGGCCACGCCCAGCCCGCCCTTCAGGTCCACGAACACCAGCCCCACCAACTGGCCGTCCTCGTTGCGGATCATGGGCGCGCCGCGGCGGTGTTCCAGGTCTGCCAGTTGGCTCAGCGGCACCCAGCTGTCGCCGGGAGTGGGTACCAGCAGTTGCTCCATCTGTTCGGGGGAATCCCGGTAATCGCGGGCGTAGCGCACCAGTACCGGGTAGCGCTCGCGGCCCTCCACCGTGCGGGTGGCGGTCAGGCCGCCGACGGCGGCCGCGATCACGTCCTCCACGTCCTCCACGTTGAGGCCGTAGCGGGCGGCGCGTTCGCGGTCGATATCGAAGTCGAGGAAGTAGCCACCGGTGAGGCGCTCGGCGAAAGCGCTGCGGGTTTCGCCCGCAGTGCGCTCGTCCTCCAGCAGGGCCTTTTCGATGGCCACCGCGGTCTCCTCTATCTGCTGCAGGTTGTCGCCGAATACCTTGATGCCGAGCTGGCTGCGGATGCCGGTGGCGAGCATCTCGGTGCGGGTCTGGATCGGCATCCACCAGATATTGGGCATACCCGGGTAGCGCAGTTTTTCATCCATTTCCGCGATCAGTTCGTCCCAGTCCAGTCCCGGCCGCCACTGGTCTTTGGGTTTCAGGGTGACCACTGTCTCCACCATGGACAGGGGCGCCGGGTCCGTGGCACTGGTGGAGCGGCCGATCTTGCCGAATACCCGCTCCACCTCCGGGAAGGATTTCAATTCCGCGTCCATGCGTTGCAGCACATCGCCCGCCTGGGTGATGGACATGCCCGGCAAGGCGGTGGGCATATACAGGATGCTGCCCTCGTTCAGCGGCGGCATAAATTCCGAGCCCAGCTGCTTCAGTGGAATTGCGGTAAGTGCCAGTGCCAGCAGCGCCGCTACCACCACCTCCCGGGGGTGCGCGACACAGAAGCGGATGGCGGGGAGAAAGGTGTTGGTGAGTGCGCGGTTGACCGGGTTGTCTCCGGTGTGGACTTTGCCGCGGATCAGCAATACCGCCAGTGCGGGGATCAGGGTCACCGCGAGCAGGGCGGCGAAGGCCATGCTGTAGGTCTTGGTGTAGGCCAGGGGTTTGAACAGCCTGCCCTCGGTGGCTTCCAGCGCGAATACCGGCAGGAAGGAGATGGTGATGATCACCAGCGAGAAAAAGATGCTGGGGCCCACCTCCTGCATGGCCTCGACGATCAGCCGCCGTCGATCGTTGCCGCCCCCTGTGGCCAGTTTCTTGTGAGCGCCTGCGGCCAGCTTTTTATGAATGTTGTCCACCATCACCACCGCGGCGTCCACCATCGCGCCGATGGCCACGGCAATGCCGCCGAGGGACATGATGTTGGCGGTGAGCCCCTGCAGGGACAGCGGAATGAACGCCAACAGCACGGCCACCGGCAGGGTAATGACGGCCACCAGCGCCGAGCGCGCGTGCAGCAGGAACAGCGCGATGATTGCCGCCACCACCAGCATTTCCTCGATCAGCGTGTGTTTGAGGTTGTCGATGGCGCTCAGGATCAGCTCGGAGCGGTCGTAGGTGACAACCAGTTCCACGCCCTCGGGCAGGCCGGCTTTCACTTCTTCGAGGCGCTGTTTGACCCGTTCGATCACCGCCAGTGCATTTTCCCCATAGCGCATCACCACGATGCCGCCCACCGTCTGCC
The DNA here is from genome assembly GCF_051659245.1 of Microbulbifer sp. Lineage (NCBI taxonomy): Bacteria > Pseudomonadati > Pseudomonadota > Gammaproteobacteria > Cellvibrionales > Microbulbiferaceae > Microbulbifer > Microbulbifer sp. Next base: position 9,288 of record NZ_JBOFOC010000189.1, on the reverse strand, counting down.
CCTCGCCATCCAGTTCCGCGAGGCCGCGCTGCATGGCGGGGCCCAGGGTGATATCCGCCACCTGGTCCAGGGTTACCGGTATCCGGTTGGCGTCCATGCCGATCACCACCTGTGCCAGGTCGTCCACGTCGTCGATATAGCCGCGCCCGCGTACGAAATGCTCGTGGCCGGCGATCTCCAGCACCCGCCCGCCGGTGTCGCCGTTGCTGCGGCGAATGGCGCTGATCACCTTGGCCAGGGGTATATCGAAGGTGGCCAGGCGGTAGGGGTCGATATGTACCTGGTACTCCTTTTCGAAGCCGCCGATGGAGGCCACTTCCGCCACGCCCTCCACCGAGGTGAGCCAGTAGCGCAGCTTGAAGTCCTGCAGCGAGCGCAGATCCGCCAGGCTGTGTTTGCCGCTCCTGTCCACCAGCGCGTATTGAAAAACCCAGCCCACCCCGGTGGCGTCCGGGCCCAGGGTCGGTTGCACGCCCTCCGGCAGCTGGTCCGCCACCTGGTTCAGGTATTCCAGTACCCGGGATCTGGCCCAGTAGATGTCGGTGCCATCCTCGAAGATGGCGTAGACGAAGCTGAGGCCGAAGAAGCTCTGCCCGCGCACGAACTTCACATTGGGCAGGCCCAGCAGCGCGGTGGACAGGGGATAGGTGATCTGGTCCTCCACCAGGTCCGGGCTGCGCCCGTCCCACTCGGTCATGACGATCACCTGGGCGTCGGACAGGTCCGGTATCGCGTCCAGCGGCACCTTGGTCATGGCGCGGTAGCCGGCCAGCGCGGCCAGGGCCACCAGCACCAGGGTGATGCCGGGCTTGCCGGCGCAGAGTGCGATCAGTCGCGCGATGGCCCCCCGGGGTTCGCCGCCTACCATTGCTGCATCCCCGACTTGAGCCGGCTCTCGGCGGCGATCAGGAAAACGCCGGAGGTGACGATGCGGTCTCCCTCCTCGAGGCCTGAGTGGATGACGATATGCTCGTCGTCGCTGTAGCCGGTGCGCACCGCGACCGGTTTCAGGCGGCCGTTGCCCAGGTCCAGGAACACGATGCGCTTGTCGCCGGAAACCAGCACCGCATCCCGGGGCACCAGCAACAGTTCACCCAGGGCGGCGCGCACTTCGATATCGGCGAAGAGGCCGGGGCGCAGGTGCCCCTGTGAATTGTCCAGCGCCAGGCGCAGGCGGGCGCTGTGGCTTTTTGGGTCGAGAAAGGGGTCCAACTGGATCAGCTCGGCGGATATTTCCGCGCCGGGCACATTGGTCAGGCGCACCCGTGCCGGCATGCCCGCGCGCAGCAGCGGCAGCTGGTCCTCGTAGGCGAAGCCTTCCACCCACACGCGGCGCAGGTCCGCCAGGCGCAGCAGCTTTTCCCCTTTTTTGAACGCGGAACCGGCGACGATATTTTTTTCGATGATGACGCCGCTCTGCGGAGCGAAAATGGGCACGTAGTCCCGGGCTTCCCCCTGCTCGCGCAGCCACTGGATCTGGCGCGCGGACAGCCCCCACAGCCGCAGGCGTTTGCGCGCCACCGCCTCGGTGGTTCCGCCGCGTTTGCTGGACTGCAGGTACTCGTCCTGCAGCGCCAGCAGTTCCGGGCTGTAGACGGTAAACAGCACATCGCCGCGGGCGATCTGCTTGCCTTCGAAATCCGCATCCAATTTGCCGATCCAGCCGTCGAAACGCAGGCTGACATCCGCCAGGCGGGTCTCGTCGTAGGCCACCTGGCCCTGCAGGCGCAGGGGCAGCGCGAAGGGCCTGCGCACCACAGTGCCGGTTTTCACGCCGATGGCCTGGCGGCGGCCCTCGTCTATTGCGACACTGCCGCTCTCCAGCTCCTCGCGGCTCACCGGCGCCAGGTCCATGCCGCAGATGGGGCAGGTGCCCGGAGCGGCGGACTTGACCGAGGGGTGCATGGCGCAGGTGTAGTAGGCGGTATCGGATTTTCCCGGCTTTGATGTCAGGCGCAGGCCGGTGCGGCTGGTGGTCATATCGAACGCCAGGTCCACGTGCTTGTCGTGGCCGGTGGCCACATCCACCGCCAGGGGCCAGGCGCCCTCCATGGACAGTTCGAACCCGCCCTCGTAGACGCCGGCGGAAGTCTCCTCGATATCCGCCTGGGCGCGCATCGCGGGCATGGCGCCCATGGCCGGCATCTCCGCCACGGCGCGCACTTGAGCGCCTTCGACCGGGTTGTCTTTACCGTCGAGGACTTCTATGCGGATTTTGTTTTCCCCCACCCGCGGCCGCTCGGGGTCGATGGACACGGCGATACGAAAGGGGCCGGCCTCGATAAATTCCGCGGCGGTTTTTGCCGGGCGCTGGCTTTGCAGTGCCCAGTAAGCGAGCAGACCGATGACGAGCAGAAAAAGGTAGGGTGGATAAGCGAAGCGCATCCACCTTCCCCGGCCACCGTCGTTGGTGGATGCGCTGCGCTTATCCACCCTACGCAAGTTCCCGAATCGAAAATTCATTTTCCACCCCCGGTAAGCGAATTCCAGTCGTCCAGCAGGACCAACCCCGCGGCGGCGGTGAGCTGCGCCAGGGCCGCGAATCGGTCGCGCTCCGCGGTCTCGAAACCCCGTTGCACTTTGAGCAGGTTGCGCTCCGCCACCAGCAGGGTGAGGAAGTCGCCGCGGCCGGCGGCGAAATCGTCCCTCGCGGTCGCCAGGCTCTCCTCCGCCAGCGGCAGCAGGTCTTTCCTGTACATATGCAGGGTGTCGCTGGCCTCGCGGTGGCGGCTCTCGGCCCGTCGCAGTGCGTCCGCCAGGGCCAGCGCCGCGTCCCGGCGCCGCCACTCGACGGCCAGCCGCTCCGCCTCCAGGCTGCGCTCGCGGGCGGAGCGCTTGCCGCCGATATCCAGAGGCAGGTTGAAGCCCACGCCGACAAACAGCCGCTGGTCCGGGTTGGCCCATTGGTTGTTGTGGCGCGCGAGCACGGAGAAGTTGGGGTAGCGGTCCTTTTCCGCCAGTTCCAGTTCGCGGCTCTTGCGCGTCTCCTCGGCGGTCAGCTGCTGCAGTTGCGGCTGGGTGTCCAGGCTGTCGAGGGCCAGGGTGAGAGAGCCCGCGGGCGGTTCGCGCTGCGGCAGTGGGGTACTGGCGGACAGTTCACCGGGATCGATATTGGCCAGGCGGGCCAGGCGGCTCCTGTCCCGCGCGACGGCCTGGGTGAGCGCGAGCTCATCGAGATGTAGTTGATGCTCCTCATGCCTGGCTTGCAGCACCGCCGCCTTGCCGCCGCTGCCTGCGGCGTAGCGTGCGCGGCTGCTGTCCACGAAGGTCCGCCACAGGGACTGGTGGCGGCGGTTGATGGCGATCAGCCGCTCTCGGTAGTGCCAGTCGGCGTAGGCCAGGCGCAGCGCCAGGGCCAGCCGCACCGCGCCCTGGTCGTACTCGAAGGCGCGGCTGTCGGTGCCGGCCTCCTCCAGCGCGCGGCGCAGCTCGAGCACCCCGGGCCAGGGCAGGGACTGGCTGACCTCGACCACGTAGCCTTTCCGCACTTCATCCTGTCCCAGGGTCCTGGGCGCGACGCCCAGCATCAGCTTCGGGTCGTCCAGATGGCCGCTGGCGGCGGTGCGCTCGGCCTGGGCGCGCACCCGGGCATCCAGGGCCAATTGACCGGGATTGCAGGCCAGTGCCCGTTTCACCAGGGATTCGCTGCCCGGCGCCGGGGGCGCGTCGCAGTCGCTCTGGGCGCGGGCGGCGGGAGAGAGCAGCGCTGCCGCCAGGGCCAGCACTGGCAATAATTTTGGGGTAAGCAAGGGTTCACTCCTCGAACACTGTTTTTGAACAGCAGGGCGCGCAGCCGCGCCCTTTTACACGGGAAACAGTCGGTTCAACGGCAGGAGTGGATCAGATGCGCAGGCGCAGCGTGACCAGCCAGGTGCGGCTGCCGGGATGGGATGGGTCGGATTGGGATTTCGGGTTCGCGGTGGACAGCGGCGGCGGTATCGGTGGCCACTGGCCCGGTGGTACTGCGGTCAGCTGCGGCAGCTCCAACGCCAATTGCGCTGCGGGCAGCACCGCCTGCTGATCCTGCGCTTCTGCCTTCAGGGAAATCCGGCTATCCAGGGTGCAGCAGTCGCTGTCCGGCTCTTGTCCGCCCGGCGCCATGTGATCACAGCAGCACTCGGACACCGGCCCGGAGTGCTCCATCATCTCGCAGGCGAACACCATCTGCACCTGCAGCAAGAGGGCCAGCAGGGCGGCGACGGTGATCAGCGTGGAGCGCAGGCGGTTTTTATTCATGGTTTGGGCAATATAGCAGAGCGGCGGGTGCGGGCGAAAGCCGGTAAACTGGCGCGATTTGGGTACTCCCCTCTACCACTTGCGGGGGGAGAGGATAAGGAGGGCACAAGCTTGGCCACAAAACGCAAAACCGCCTACGTCTGCAACGAGTGCGGCGCCGATTATTCCAAGTGGGCCGGGCAGTGCAGCGCCTGCGGCACCTGGAACAGCCTCAGTGAAGTGCGCCTGGGCCCCGAGCACAAAGACAGTCGCGCGGCCAACTTTACCGATGCCCAGGCGGGCTACGCCGGCGCCGCCGGCGGCAGCGGGGTACAGAAGCTCTCGGAGATCGACCTCAGCGAACTGCCGCGTATCCCCACCAATGCCGGCGAGCTGGACCGGGTGCTGGGCGGCGGCCTGGTACCGGGTTCGGTGGTGCTGATCGGCGGCCACCCCGGCGCCGGCAAGTCCACCATCCTGCTGCAGACCCTGTGCCACCTGGCCGGAGCCATGCCCGCGCTCTATGTCACCGGCGAGGAGTCCCTGCAGCAGGTGGCCATGCGCGCGAAGCGCCTGGGCCTGCCGGCGGAGCACCTGCAGATGTTCAGCGAGACCGACGTGGAGCGTATCTGCCACACCGCGGGCCAGGTCAAACCGAAGGTGATGGTGGTGGACTCCATCCAGGTGATGCATATGAGCGAGGTGCAGTCCGCCCCCGGCTCCGTGGCGCAGGTGCGCGAGAGCGCCGCCTACCTGACCCGCTACGCCAAGCAGACCGGCACCGCGCTCATTCTGGTGGGCCACGTCACCAAGGACGGCAGTCTCGCCGGCCCCAAGGTGCTGGAACACATCATCGACTGCTCGGTAATGCTCGAGGGCACCCACGACTCCCGTTTCCGCACCCTGCGCGCGCAAAAAAACCGCTTCGGCGCGGTGAACGAGCTAGGGGTTTTTGCGATGACCGAGCAGGGCCTGAAAGAGGTCTCCAACCCCTCGGCGATCTTTTTGCAGCGCGCCGAAGAGGTGGCCGCCGGTTCGGTGGTCACCGCAGTGTGGGAGGGCACGCGGCCGCTGCTGGTGGAACTGCAGGCACTGGTGGACGACAGCAGCCTGGGCAACCCGCGCCGGGTGGCCGTGGGCCTGGACCAGAACCGCCTGAATATGCTGCTCGCGGTACTGCACCGCCACGGCGGTGTGCTGGTCGGCGACCAGGATGTGTTTATCAACGTGGTGGGCGGGGTCAAGGTGATGGAGACCAGTGCCGACCTCACGCTGTTGCTGGCGGTGGTCTCCAGCTTCCGCAACCGCCCGCTGCCGCGGGACCTGATGGTATTCGGCGAAGTGGGCCTGGCCGGCGAAATCCGCCCGGTACCCTCCGGCCAGGAACGCCTGCGCGAAGCCGCCAAACACGGCTTCCGTAAGGCCATAGTGCCCGCGGCGAACCGGCTGAAGGACGATATTCCCGGCGTGGAGATGGTGCCGGTAAAAACCCTGGCGGAGGCGCTGTCTGCGATTGAGATGAGCTGACCTGGGCGCGCCGAGCTCCAGCTCGGCATACCAAACTATCAGGTAACCACGGAGGGTTGAGAAATGGATGAACTTCCAGATACTGATGCCGAGCTGGAGCTCGGCGCGCCCAGGGGATGGCATTCCCGAGGTTATGTGCCGCATTTCGATAATTATCATGCACTACAGTCTATTACTTTCCGTCTGGCGGATTCACTGCCGCAGTCAAAGCTGGAGCAGTTGGAGCTGGAATTGCGACGGGGCAAGTTACCGCAGTCAAAGAGAGACGTGGAGAAGCGCAAGAGAATTGAACAGTGGCTGGATGCCGGTTATGGCTGTTGTGCATTGAGTCATCCGGCAGTAGCAATTACTGTGCAAGACGCATTGCTGAAGTTTGACGGCAAACGTTATTTACTGATCGCCTGGTGCATAATGCCCAACCATGTCCATGTGTTGATCGATCCGCGAGAGTCCCTGAGCAAGATCGTGCAATCCTGGAAGTCCTTTACCGCTCGTTGGGCCCTGCGGAAAAATGCGGAGCTGGAGCTCCGCGTTCCCGGGAGGAAACTCTGGATGCCGGATTATTGGGACAGATTTATCCGGGATCAGCGGCACCTTGAACAGGTGATCGACTACATCCACCGGAATCCTGTGAAGGCCGGCCTGTGCTCCAGACCGGAAGACTGGCACTGGTCCAGCGCCCGGGACCGCGGAGCTCCAGCTCCGCAACAACAGCAGCAGGAAAAAACACTGTGAAAAAAATATTCCTGCTGGCTTTCTTATTGCTTTCCACAAACGCGACCGCCCAAAACCGCATCGCCTCTCTAAACCTCTGCCTGGACCAGATCCTGCTTAACTGGCTGCCCCCGCAAAAAATCGCCTCGGTCACCTGGCTCTCCGCCGACGATCACTATCGCAAGGCACCGCTGCCGGAGCACGTGTATTTGAACCGCGGCCGCGCCGAGGAGTTGTTGCAGCTGGACCCGGATCTGATCCTGGTGGGTCAGTTCGGCGCCCAGCGCGCGGCGGCGCGGCTGCGCAATCTGGGATTCAATGTGGTTGCTATTCCCGATGCCTACAGTTTGGATCAGTTGCTGGATCAGCTAAGTGCACTGGAAGAGACGCTGGGGCACAATGCGCCGCTGGAAAAACAAAAACAGAAACTGGCAGAGCTGCTCGCCCAACCGGTGCCGCGGGCACGGGCCAGCGCGCTGATTCTGTCCGCCAACAACATCACCTACGGCAGCGGCATGTTGGAGCACCAGCTGCTCGAGCGCGCCGGCTTTGCCAATCTCGCCGCGAAACAGGGCGTGGAACGGCTGGGTCGCGTCAGTCTCGAGGAGGTGGTCGCCGCGCAGCCGGACCTGTTGGTGCTGTACGGCGGCGAGAAGGATTTCGCCATTGCACACCTGGCCGCGCGCCACCCGGTGCTCAAAACCTATCTGGACAGCGGCCGGGTCTACACCCTGCCGGCGGAACTGGGCTTCTGCCCGGCGCTGGTGGCGGCGGACGTTTTGCAGCAGCTTACAGAGAAGAGAAAGTCACTTGTCGAGCAGCGATAAATTAGCCCTCACCCTTTTGCTTCTGGCCCTGCCGCTGGCACTGGTCGCCGCATTGGTGAGCGGACCCGTATCCATCGACCTGGGAGCGGCGCTGACCCAGGGCTGGCGCAGCGAGAGCAGCGACGCGGTGATCCTGTGGCAGCTGCGCCTGCCGCGCGCGCTGTTGGCGGTTCTGGTGGGAGCGGCCCTGGGCATGGGCGGCGCGGCCATGCAGGGCATGTTGCGCAACCCGCTGGCGGAGCCGGCGCTGCTGGGGGTGAGCAGCGGCGCGGCGCTGGCCGCTATTTTGCTGCTCTACTATGGTTCCGCCTGGCAGTCCGGCTGGCTGCTGCCGGCGTTGGCGATCGCCGGCGCCTTCTGCGCGGTGGGCTGCGTCTGGCTGTTGGCCGGGCGGGGCGCCGGCGCGGGTCAGCTGGTACTGGCGGGGGTGGCCATCAACGCCTTCCTCTCCGCGCTGATGGCGCTGGCCCTGAACTATGCGCCGAGCCTGTTCGCGATGCAGGAAATCGTTTTTTGGCTGCTGGGCTCGCTGGCCAACCGAGGCTGGGACCAGTTGCTGCTGGCGCTGCCGTTTGTCCTGCTCGGCGCCATACTGCTGTTCAGTGCGCGCAACTATTTGCGCGCGCTGTCCCTGGGGGAGGACAGCGCCGCGTCCCTGGGGTATCGCGGCCGCCGCTACCCGCTGTCGATCCTGCTGGGCATCGCCGCCGCGGTGGGCGCGGCGGTGGCGGTGGCGGGCACTATCGGCTTTATCGGACTGGTGGTGCCGCACCTGATGCGGCCGCTGGTGGGGCAGGACCCGGGCAGGCTGTTGTGGGTCAGCGCCCTGGCCGGTGCGCTGCTGTTGCTGCTGGCGGATATCCTGGTGGTTAACTTTGTCGGCGCTCAGGAACTGCGTATCGGCGCGGTGACCGCCTTTATCGGGGCACCCTTCTTTTTCTGGCTGATCGTCAGCGCGCGCCGGGGGCAGCAACTGTGAAACGCCTGGAAGTCTCCTGTCTGCAACTGGGCCTGGAACGCCAGCGCCGGCCGGTGCTGAACGAAATCAGCTGCGTCTTCAAACCCTTTGAGCTGACCGCGGTGGTGGGCCCCAACGGCGCCGGCAAGAGCAGCCTGTTACAGACCCTGGCGGGTGTGCTCGCGCCCACTGCCGGGCATATCGAACTGGACGGCCAACCCGCCGGGCGGATTTCCCCCGCGCAACGGGCGCGCCTGTGCGCCTATCTGCCCCAGGCGGAAACCCCGGCCTGGAGCCTGCGCGCCGCGGATCTGGTGGCCCTGGGACTGCTGCCCTGGGGGCGCCCGAAGGACCGTGAGCGGAGGGTCTCTGCGGCGCTGCAGCTGGTGGACGCGCAGCAACTCGCCGATCGGCCGGTGACCCGCCTCTCCGGCGGCGAGCTGCGCCGGGTACAGCTGGCGCGCCTGCTGGTGGGGGAAGCGCCGCTGCTGATCGCCGACGAGCCCACCGCGGCACTGGATATCCGCCATCAGCTCCAACTGATGCACACCTTCCGCCGCCAGGCCGATGCGGGCAAAACGGTGGTGCTCGCCCTGCACGACCTCCCCATGGCCGCGCGCTTCTGCGACCGCATCCTGTTGCTGGAGCAGGGTCGGCTGGTTGCCCAGGGTACACCGGAGGACGTATTCACCCCGGCGTTGATCGGCGATGTCTACGGTGTCACCTGTGAGTTCCGTTGGCGTGACGGGGTGGCGGATTTCGTACCTTTGGATCTCCTGTAGGGTGCGCCGTGCGCACCGGGAATACCTGGATTTCGCCAGCAGTGGTTTTATCCAGGGTTCATGCCAGCCCGGGAGCGCCGAGCTCCAGCTCGGCTTGCGGGCCGCAGGCCCGCTATCGCGGTCATGGGCCGCTTCTCTAAAGCGGCCCCTGAAGTCAACCACTAATCTGGTTTTTGCACTGGACAGCTGTTACTGAGTTTCAGGCTTCTCTACGTGGTCGCCTTTGGCGCCGACAAGATGTAATCGGAGCGCGCAGCCTGTCATC
>NZ_JBOFOC010000188.1:0-1754 GCF_051659245.1 Microbulbifer sp. | reverse complement strand
ATCACCGGCCGATCGCGGCCTTGGGCCGCTCCTACAAGGGGAAAGGCAAGTGAGGCACTGGACGTTTATATGTTCGACAACCTGAGCGACCGCCTGTCGGGGGCGTTGAAGAAAGTCACAGGCAAAGCGCGCCTGACGGATGACAATATCCGCGATACTCTGCGCGAGGTGCGCAAGGCGCTGTTGGAGGCGGATGTCGCGCTGCCGGTGGTGAAGGCTTTTGTGCAGCAGGTGCGCACCGCGGCGGTGGGGCAGAAGGTGAGCAAGGCGCTTAACCCGGGCCAGCAGTTCGTCAAGATAGTGCAGGACGAGCTGGTCCAGGTGATGGGCGAGGCCGCCGCGCCGCTGAACCTGGCGGTGCAGCCGCCGGCGGTGATCCTGATGGCGGGCCTGCAGGGTGCAGGTAAAACCACCAGCGTGGCCAAGCTGGCCAAATACCTGCAGGCGCGGGAGAAGAAAAAGGTGATGGTGGTGAGTGCGGATGTCTACCGCCCGGCGGCCATCAAGCAGTTGGAGACTTTGGCTGGCGAAGTGGACGCGCTCTTCTATCCGTCGAGCGCGGACCAGAAGCCACTGGATATCGCCAAGGGCGCGGTGGCCGCGGCGCGCAAGCAGTTTGCCGATGTGCTGATCGTGGACACCGCCGGCCGCCTGCATATCGATGAGCAACTGATGGGCGAGATCCGCGAGCTGCAGACCGAACTGAATCCGGCCGAGACTCTGTTCGTGATCGACGCCATGATCGGCCAGGATGCGGTGAACACCGCGAATGCCTTCAACGAGGCGCTGCCCTTGACCGGTGTGATCCTCACCAAGGCGGACGGCGATGCCCGCGGCGGCGCCGCGCTGTCGGTGCGCCATGTGACCGGCAAGCCGATCAAGTTTATCGGTGTCGGCGAGAAGACCGACGCCCTGGAGACTTTCCACCCGGACCGCATCGCCTCGCGCATCCTCGGTATGGGCGACATCCTGTCGCTGATCGAGGAGGCGGAGCAGAAGATCGACAAGGCCAAGGCCGAGAAGCTGGTCAAGAAGGTGCAGAAAGGCCGTGGCTTTGACCTGGAGGACCTGCGCGACCAGTTGCAGCAGATGCAGAGTATGGGCGGTTTCGGCTCCCTGCTGGAGAAGATGCCCGGTATGGGCGGTATGGCCCAGATGGCGCAGCAGGCGGATATGGGTAAGGAGTTTCGCCGCATGGACGCCATTATCGGCTCCATGACCCCCGCGGAACGGCGCAATCCGGATATCCTCAACGGTTCCCGTAAGCGTCGTATCACCGCTGGTTCCGGCACCCAGGTCCAGGATCTAAACCGCCTGCTCAAGCAGCATAAGCAGATGGGCAAGATGATGAAAAAGCTCAAAGGGAACGGTATGAGCAAGCTGATGCGCGGTATGGGCGGTATGCCGGGAATGGGCGGTGGTGGCATGGGCGGGATGCCCGGCGGTCTTCCCCCCGGCTTTCGCAAGAAGTAGCCGGGAGCGCGGAGCTGTCATGGCAGGCGCCGTGGCGGCTCTGCTGCCGGTGGCCGTTCGCTCCACAACCTGATCGGTAAATATTCCGCGAACGGCCCCCGGCATCAGGGTCTTCGCTTTGGCGACGTTACGCCCGGTTCTTGACAGGCGCCGTGGCGGCTCTGCTGCCGGTGGCCGTTCGCTCCACAACCTGATCGGTAAATGTTCCGCGAACGGCCCCCGGCATCAGGGTCTTCGCTTTGGCAACGTTACGCCCGGTTCTTGACAGGCGCCGTGGCGGC
>NZ_JBOFOC010000187.1:0-67090 GCF_051659245.1 Microbulbifer sp. | reverse complement strand
TGCGAAGACAGCCTATAATCAATCGAAGACATATTAAAATAAGTGAAAAACCCGATATCCGTAATCTCCCGTTTCCTTACCTCAAGCGATGGAATCAAGTTGCGCAGATAAAACTCTGGTGCGGTTTTATCAATCCATTTTAAGATTGCTTTTTCTAGCTCACTCATGATTTTCTCGGGCGTATAACGTTGCGCTCTGGGGCAGTTACTTTATGAAACTTTGTGCGAGAATGCGAGCGCAGCGAGCCGCACAAAGGTGCATAAAGTAAACTGTCCCTCAGCAGCGCCTGGTTATACGCGAACTTGGCAGGATTCACCCCCAAGACCTCAATTCAAAATTATTGATTCTGTTGGCATTTTCATCCTCTAGAGCATAAACCTCTAGAAATTCAATTTGGCCATCTCGAATATGAATAAGAGAGTCCGCTCCTCCGGCCAAATCTGGAGTTTCTATGTAAGGTCCAGGAACATTGCCGGAACTTTGCGACGACAGTCTAGAACCAACAGAATGCATATTAAAATAAGTAAGAAAGCCGATATCCGTAATCTCTCGCTTCCTTACCTCAAGCGAAGGAATAAAGTTACACAGATAAAACTCTGGTGCGGTCTTATCAATCCATTCTAAGATCGCTTTTTCTAGCTCACTCATGATTTTCTCGGGCGTATAACGCCGCGCTCAGCCGCGGCTTACTTTGTGCGCATTTTACGCGAAAATGGGAGCGACAGCGACCGCGCAAAAGGTGCACAAAGTAAGCTGTCGGCCTGCAGCGCTTCGTTAGGCGCTGATACCTCAGAGCTCTTCCCAATGTGGAAGTTTCTGGCCTGCTGTACGAGACCAATCATAAACCGAGAAAACTAGTGGGAGAAAAATAACTACTGCTACCCAAACCTTTAAATTGATATTGCGCTCAAAAAGAGCTGAAACTCCGATACCGATAGCTACAGGAAAAAGTAGTTGGATAAAGTACCTTACGTAATTGTAATAAATTGGTACATAAAGCGGATGCTTCACCTCAAATCCTAAACTCGCGAGAAACTGAACATAGGGTGGAACAATCGCTCGTTTTTCAACGCCGATCTCTACTAAAATTTTTACGGCCTTTTCATATTTTTCTGTGGGGTTCATTGACTATCGCCTAACGCCTAAGCACACGGGCGCGAGTTTACGAGCGTCCCGCCGGCGCTTGCGACGGCGAAGTGCTGCGACTGGTTATGCATTCGCTATCCTCTGGGATGAAAGCGCGCCAAGGAAAGCACACGATACCACAACTATAATATGGGGCATGTATAAGGAGAAGCTTGTCGGGTACGCAATCGCCAAAGAGGCTTCACAAGCGAGAACCGCCAAGGCTGCAGTTATCCACGGATTCAATTTAAGCAGCATTGTCACTAAGAAGGTGAGCAGCAATATGGTAACTCCATATCCTAAAAACTGAACAACCAGAGTATCCCACAGGAACATACGCCAACCGGTGAAAAAATCTACTAAACCACTAGGTATCGCTATTGCCGCAGAGTAACCCGTAAACAAAACTCCCAATAATGCTGAGACGAGTCCTACCAAAACTGCAAAGGTCACTTGTTTCATCTATACCTCCTTGAATGCATAACAGTTAATTCAAAAGACGCTGCTTTATATCTACCCAGCTCTCTATCTACAGGCCTCTCGCATCGCCGCCACGGGAATTTTTGCGAAAAATCAAAGAGTTAAGTCATATTGGCGGATATTTCAACAAATAGATAGCGCACCGCTGCTTTATATCTCCTCAACAGAAGTGCTTTTGATCATATTGGGAACCCCTTAAAAGTCAATGACTTAGCGGGAATTTTCCGTAGATAGACGAACCTGCTGCTGAATTCTGCCATTGACATGTGGCGATTCGAGACAATACTGTATAGATAAACAGCTCACTGGGAGTCTCTCATGGATGACATACGCCACAGATTGCCTCGGAAGCCGGAAAAGTTTATGGATCAGTTGCGGCATCATATTCGGCAAAACGGACTGGCCTATCGAACTGAGCAGACCTATGTCCATTGGATCAAACGGTTTATTCATTTCAATGACTTACGGCATCCGAACGAGATGGGAGGGGCGGAGATCGAGGGTTTTCTGAACTTTCTCGCATCGCAGCGACTTTGCTCTGTCAACACCCAGCGTATAGCGCTCAACGCTCTAGTATATCTTTACAAGCGTTTCCTCGGCAAAGATATCAGTCTGCTTAATTTCAATCCTGCCAAACAGCATCGGCGCCTGCCGGTGGTTTACAGTCGAGAGGAGATAAAGGCGATTCTCGGCCATTTGCAAGGGGTTCACCATCTGCAGGTTACACTGCTATACGGTTCCGGACTGCGCAGTGCTGAGCTGCTGTCCCTGCGTGTAAAGGATGTCGATTTTGGCAGCAACAATATTTTTGTGCGCGGAGGCAAGGGAAACAAGGATCGTACGACGATGCTGCCACAGGGGTTGATTTCAGGCCTCAAGCACCAAATAGGGCGCGTGGCTCTGCTTCACCAACAAGACCTGCTCGATGGCTATGGTCGAGTGTATCTACCGGACGCCCTCGAACGGAAATCCCCCCGCGCTGCCAGCGAACTGGGCTGGCAGTACCTGTTCCCAGCCCACGCTATCGGGCGTTGTCCTCGGTCCGGTGAGCTGCGCCGACACCATATGCACCCGACCACGCTCACCCGCCAGATTCGAATCGCGGTGCGGAAAGCGGGTATCAACAAGCCGGCACGTGCGCACGCATTTCGTCACAGCTTTGCCACTCACCTGTTGGAGGTGGGCTATGATCTTCGCACTATCCAGGAATTGTTGGGGCACGCGGATATCAGTACCACAGAGATCTATACCCATGTGGTAAACCGAGGTGGAAAAGGCGTATTGAGTCCGATGGACCAGATGCAGCCGCCGCACGGGATCGCTGAAGCAGTGGCGATTTATGGAGTGGCAGTGTAACTGCTCGTCCGGTGCATAACGGAAACGCCGATATTTTTCCTGTAGGGTGAACGCCACGGGCAAATACACTGAGAACGGATTTGAGCAGCTTTAGCTGGCCAAAGGCCGAGGCACATGGACGTGTCGAGCTATCTCAGCGGTCTGACTTCGTAGCTAAGCCGATCGCGGCCATGGGCCGCTCCTACGGGGTGAGCAGTTACTTGGCTGTTTAGGAAGATTGGGATTGCTGAGTTAAAGAGACTTTGCGCGCTAAAAAAAAACCACCCGGGCGGGTGGTTTTTTAAAAGACGAATTAGCGGCGCTTACTTTTCCACAAAGGCCCGCTCGATCACATACTCGTGGGGCACGCCGGCGCGGGTCTCGCGGAAACCCCAGTCATCGAGAATGGTGGTGAGATCCTTGAGCATCGCGGGGCTGCCGCAGAGCATAAAGCGGTCTTCTTCCACATTCGGCTGGGGCACACCCAGGTCCTGGAAGATCTTGCCGGAGAGCATCAGGTCGGTGAGGCGGCCGTTGTTGCGGTAGGGCTCGCGGGTCACGGTGGGGTAATAGAGCAACTGTTCGCTCACCATCTCGCCGAAGTACTCGTGGTTCGGCAGCTCGTTTTCGATATAGTCCTGGTAGGCCAGCTCGGACACATGGCGCACGCCGTGGGTGAGGATCACCTGGTCGAAGCGCTCGTACACGTCCGGGTCCTTGATAATGCTGAGGAAGGGCGCCAGGCCGGTGCCGGTGGACAGCAGCCACAGGCGCTTGCCGGGCAGCAGGTGGTCCGCCACCAGGGTGCCGGTGGGTTTGCGGCTGACGAAGATCTCGTCGCCGGGCTTGATCTTCTGCAGCTGGGAGGTGAGCGGTCCGTCCGGCACCTTGATGCTGAAGAACTCCAGCTCGTCCTCGTAGTTGGCGCTGGCGATAGAGTAGGCGCGCAGCAGCGGGCGGCCGTTGTCCTGCGGCAGACCGATCATGGTAAAGTGCCCGTTCTCGAAGCGAAAAGCCGGATCGCGGCTGGTCTTGAAGCTGAACAGCGTCTCGTTCCAGTGATGGACTTCGAGCACCTTCTCTATATTCAAATTAGACATAAGTTTAGAACCACTTATTCCTGAATTCTCTTAATGATTGAATTTTAACCCTGGAATATCTATTGGCAAAATGGGATATTTCGATATTCATTATCGATTTACTCAATTAAAGAATTTCCGTGCGCTATTCCCTTCGCCAGCTGGAAGTCTTCCTCGCCTGCGCCCACTACGAGAACGTGAGCCGCGCGGCGGTCAGCCTGAATATGTCCCAGTCCGCCGCCTCCGCGGCACTCAAGGAGTTCGAGCAGCAGTTCGAGCTGCGCCTGTTCGAGCGCACCGGCAAACGCCTGCGCCTGAACGAACTGGGCCGCCAGCTTTGGCCGCGGGCGGAGGAGCTGCTGGAGCGGGCGCGGGAGCTGGAGCGGACGCTGGCCGCACATCGGGACCTGGGGCGGCTGAAGATCGGTGCCACCCTGACCATCGGTAACTACCTGGCCGCGGGCATCATGGCTCGCTATATGGAGGAACAACCGGGGGCGCGGGTGGAGCTGGAGGTGGCCAACACCGCGGCCATCGCCGAGCGGGTGCTGAATTTCGAGCTGGACCTGGGGCTGATCGAGGGGGAGCTCAACCATCCGGACCTGGAGATGATCCCCTGGCGCGACGACGAGCTGGTGGTCTTCTGCACGCCCCAGCACGCCCTGGCCGGGCGCAAACGGCTGAGCGACAAAGACCTGTGTGGGGCCACCTGGATAGTGCGCGAGCCGGGGTCCGGCACCCGCCAGACCTTCGAGCGCGCTCTCGCCGGGCTGCTGCCGCAGCTGCATATACGACTGGAGCTGCAGCACACCGAGGCGATCAAGCGCGCGGTGGAAGCGGGGCTGGGGATCAGCTGCCTCTCAAGGGTGTCCCTGTCCGACGCGCTGAAGCGCGGCTCGCTGGTGGAGCTGCCGGTGCCGCAGCGGGATTTCTCCCGCGAGTTCTATTTCGCCCTGCACCGGCAGAAGTACCGCAGCGCGGGGATCGAGCGCTGGCTGGAGTTGTGTAGAGAGCCGGGACCATCGGGACCCGGGACCCGGGACCCGGGCGCGAGCCAGCACAGGAGCAATTGAAAATCGGTGCCCGCGACCGGCCGCCATTACGCGGGACGGCCCACGCGGCGGCATCGCGCCCTTCGCGCCCGACTCCCACGTTATTCCTGCCCCGCCCGCCGTGCGTCCAGCCGGCGCACAAATTCCTGGAGAATCAACCGGTAAAGTTCCCGGCCCAGGTATTTGTCCTCCACGCCGCTGTCGATGGACGGGTTGTCGTTCACCTCGATCACATAGCCGCGGCCGGCGGACTCCTTCACATCCACGCCGTAAAACCCGTTGCCGATGGGCTTGGTGGCCTTGAGGGCCGCCTGCAGCACGGCTTTCGGCACCTCGAAGGTGGGCAGGGTGGCGAAGCCGCCGCTGGCGTTTTTCTTGTTGCTGTGGTTGTAGATCTGCCAGTGGTTTTTCGCCATGTAGTAGCGGCAGGCGTAGAGCGGCTTGTTGTTCAGCACGCCGATGCGCCAGTCGAATTCCGTATAGAGGTATTCCTGCGCGAGCAGCAGGCTGGACTCGGCGAACAATTCGCCCAGCTTGTCCCGCAGCTCCTCCTCGCTCTTCACTTTGACCACGCCGCGGGAAAAGGAGCCGTCGGGGATTTTAATCACCATCGGCAGGCCCAGCTCTGAAAGCGCCTTCTGCAGGCTGTCCTCGTCGCCGCGGCGCAGAATGCAGGTCCGGGGCGCCGACACCTTATGAGTGGCAAACAGGTCCGCCAGGTAGATCTTGTTGGTGCAGCGCAGGATACTGGTGGGATCATCGATCACCACCAGCCCCTCCGCCTCCGCCTTTTTAGCGAAGCGGTAGGTGTGGTGGTCTATCGCGGTGGTCTCGCGGATAAAAAGGGCGTCGAACTCCGGCAGGCGCATATAGTCCGCGGGGGTGATCAGCTCCACCGAGAAACCCTGCTCGCGCCCGGCGCTGACGAACTTCTTGATCGCACTCTTATCCGAGGGCGGCAACGCCTCATCCGGGTTGACCAGGATCGCCAGGTCGTAGCGGGTGCTGCCCTGATTTTTGCGCTGGCGCCACACTTTGTTACTGAAGCTGTCCAGGGCCTCGGCGAACAGCGTCTCCTCCGCCTCGCCCAGCTCCCTGTGGGAACAGATACGCAGGTCGACGATCTCCCACTGCTGCTGGCAGGCCAGGTGGATCTCCAGCACCGGGCAGGCAAAGCGGTCGAACAGCAGCCGCGCCAGCGGCTGCAGCGCCGGCTCGGGGCACTGGCCGAAGTAAGATTTGACCACCAGGGTCTCCCCCGGCACTTCGGGCCGGGGCAGCTTGCCCAACGCCGGCAGCACCCGCGCCAGCTGCAGCTTGTACAGCTGCGGCGCCGCCAGGTCGTTCAGGGTGCGCACGCTGGGCAGTACGTGGTGGCTGCGCGCCTCCGCCAGCAGCGAGCAGTAGTAGCCCTCGCTGCGGTACTCGTAGTTGGCACACAGGTTGATCACCCGCACCCGCTGGTGGCGGCCGGGCAGTTGTAAGTAGTCGGCAAAGGTGATCACCCGCTCGCTGGGATAGTAGGGAGCCCAGTCGGCGGGTTGGTCGATCACAATCAGCACCTGGGACATTCGGAAAGGCGTCTCGGTAAGGGTGAAAAACTGCGCGAAAGATAGAAGAAATTTTGTCCAGCTCCTATCTTTTTTTGCGCCTTTTGCTAATGTAGCTCAGCCGCAGCTTCGCGGTGTTTCCGGCCGCCGGTTGGCGGACTCCCAGATGCCTTCTTCCTACTCGCCGACTTTCCAGATTCGCCCCGCCTGCCCGGCGGATGTGCCTGCCCTGCACACGCTGGAACAGACCTGTTTCAGCAGCGACCGCCTCTCCCGTCGGCGCCTGCGCCACTGGGTGGCGGCGGACAATCGCGTCTTCCTGGTGGCGGAACGGGCCGGGCAGTTGCTCGGCTATGTGCTGGTGCTGCTGCGCCGCGGCACCCGCTTGGCGCGGCTCTACTCCCTGGCGGTGAGCCCGGCCGGGCGGGGCCAGGGAATCGGCGGCGCTCTGCTGTCGGCGGCTGAAGAGGATAGCAGCCACAGCGGTCGCCTCTTTATGCGCCTGGAGGTGGCCGAGGACAACCACGACGCCATCGCCCTCTACCAGCGGCGGGGCTACCGCACCTTTGGCAGCTATTCCAATTACTACGAAGATGACGCCAATGCGTTGCGCATGCAGAAGCGCATCCGCTACCGCCCGGAGAATCTACACAGACTGCAAGTGCCCTGGTACGGCCAGACCACCGACTTCACCTGCGGCCCCGCGGCGGCGATGATGGCGATGGCGGCGCTCCGCCCCGACTACCGGCCCTCGGTCAGCGAGGAGCTGGCCCTTTGGCGCGAGGCCACCACCATCTTTATGACTTCCGGGACCGGCGGCTGCCATCCGATAGGCCTGGCGCTGGCAACGCGCCTGCGCGGCTTCCACTGCACCGTCTACCTGAACCAGGGGACGCCGCTGTTCGCCCACGGCGTGCGTTCGGAGAGCAAAAAAAAGGTCATTCGGCAGGTGGATGCGGACTTCCGTCGGTCCGCCCGCGAGCGGGATATTCCGGTTATCGAAGAGGACTTTACCCAGGACCAGCTGCAGCAGTGGCTGGAGCAGGGCGCCCTGGCGCTGCTGCTGATCAGCACCTACCGCCTGGACGGCAGGAAGATGCCTCACTGGGTAACCCTGACCGGTATCGACGATGAATGCCTCTATGTGCACGACCCGGACTACGACGACGAGCAGAACCCTCTCGACAGCCAGTACCTGCCGATCGCGCGGGAGGACTTTGCCAGAATGTCGCTGTTCGGGCGGGAGAGGTTGCGCACCGCGGTGGTGGTACGCAGGGCCAAGTTGCTGAAGGACTAACCTGTCTTTTTATCCCCCTCCGCCAAGAATCTGTCCCGGCACGTCAAAAAATGTCAAACTGAGCCCGCGCTTTTCACCACAAAAGGAGATAACAATATGTTGCGCTTGGTTAAACTTGTATTTGCCGCCAGCTCCATCTGGCTGGCCGCCTGTGCCGGCAATCCGATGCTTGTCAGCACCAACCAGACCGTCGCCGCTCCGAATCCGGACAAAGCACAAGTTGTTTTTATGCGCTCGTCTTTTGTCGGTTCGGCGATCAACGCTTCGCTGTTTGAAGTAAAGGGCGATAAGAATGAATTTATCGGCATCATGGCCAACGGCACCAAGATCTCACACGAAGTGGAGCCGGGCGAGCATACCTTCATGGTGGTTTCCGAGGCGGCCGATTTCATGAAAGCCGACCTGGAAGCGGGCAAAACCTACTATGCGATGGTGACCCCGCGCATGGGCGCCTGGAAGGCGCGTTTCAGTTTCCAACCGATCAAGAAAAATGCGGACAGCGACTTCAGCACATCTTCAAAGAATTTCGGGAATTGGGTAAGCCAGACCAAACTGGTGGAGAATTCCGAAGCTTCAAAGCTGTGGGCGCAAAACCACGCCGCTAACGTAGAAACCAAGAAAGAGGCTTACCTGGCCAAATGGCTTTCCAAGGACGCCGAGGAAATTGCGCGGCAGACTCTGGAAGCCTCCGACGGACTTTAATCAGCATTGAGCAGGTGGCAGCTATATGTGCAGATAGATAGCTGCCAACCCAGTTCGGCTAATCGTATTAGAATTCTATCTAACAAACCGGCACGTTTTACTGGAAATATCATGAAAGGCTTTCATTCACTCCTAATTTTTCTAACCAGCACGTTACTTCTAACGGCCTGCACTAGTCATCCGGTAATGAATATCAACGATAGCCCGGTACCCAATCGCCTGAACGGAGTGCCGCAAACCGCGGAAACTGTCAGACAGGGCATTCTCGCCGGCTGCGTGGACAAAGGCTGGAACTGCCGCGAAGTCGGCCCCGGTTTGATCGAAGCCTCCATCAATGTGCGCAATCACCGGGCCACCACTGAAATCTCTTACGACAAGAACAGCTACAATATTCTCTACAAGAACAGCTCCATGCTGGATTACAACGAGAGAAACAACACCATTCACCGGAACTACAACCGCTGGATCAGCTACCTGGATAACGCTATCCACAAGCGGTTGGCCCTGTAAGTAAACCAGCCCATACTTCCATCCGGCGGCCCGGCTGCCGGATGGACCGCTTCGTCCCCTTTACTTTTCCACCCGCCGTTTCCTGCGCATCCGGCTCAGCAGCGAAAAAAATTCGCCAGAAGAGTTTTCCCGGGGAAAAGGCCTGTCCGGCACCGGCTTCCCGAGAAAACCGCACAGCGGACCCCAACCGTCGCTGATACTAAAGCGCAGCAGCTGGTCCGCGGGTACCTTTTCAACAATGTTTTCCAGGTGAGCCCGATAGAGGCGTTTGGCGGACTCCCGATCAAATTCTCCCTCAAAAGTCCTGTTGCCGATCACCTCTCTGGCCAGTCGCACAAACTCCGGCCTCACCTTTTCGGGTATCAATTCCGCCCAACGCAACGCCGGGAAGACGGTATCCGAGACGCTCCGGTACCAGCTGTCAAAATCTCGCTCGGTAACAATCACCCTGGCCTCGGGAGCGCACTCCAGGATCTCTTCGAGGAAAATACACACGGGCCAGTCCACCGCCGACGCGAAGCCACTGAGCAGGCGCGGCCAGTTTATCCACTCCGCATGGAGCTCCTCCAACCATGCGCAACAGCGCTCCGTATCCGCGGCGAAGTTGCTCATATGCAGACAGGGGCCAAAACCGAGTTCTTCCAGTGCCTGCTGTAGGGAAAGGGTGCCGGTGCGGCCAAAACTCGCACCGAGAATCTGAATATTCAAGATAGCCAGTTTATTGTTCTCAAAATTCAGCCCGATCAAAATACTGCTTGGTATATTGACTGAGATTGTTGGATTGGGCACGACCATTAATATCAATAGTCGTACCCTTCGCATCATGCGCTTATTGGTCCTTGGACTTCAGCGCCTGCAGGGTTTCAGCAGAACATTTTTGGTCGTCCTTCTTTGTCAGATCGTAGCAGGGATAGGCAAACCCCATCGGCCAATAGATAGCGCCGGCCGGCGGCCAGAAAAGGGACGCGGGCCGAAAGCTGGAACGCAACCTGCCCTCCTGAACAACCTCGCCATTCTGTTCGATCTTGTACGGTATGCCACCGGCGGAAGACCAGGACAGCGGTGCTCTTGTCACCTTGCCCTCGACGATGGGCTCTTCGGTTCCCCGCTTGATTTTCAGTACCGAATCTTCCGGTAGTTTTAGATAGGTTGAAGTTGAGCAGCCAGAGAGAACAAGAGATGCTGCGACAAATGCAATTAGCCTTTTCATTGTTGATTTTCCTTGCTTCTTGGGACGGGTAAAATAAAAGCATCGCGGCAAGTCACCTTGCAAAACCGCGATCATTTCTGAAAATCAGAAATTCAGTCCTACATTGATCACAAACGGCATATCGATGCCGTCGTTGTCACTGAAGATATTGGCATTGGAAAAATGCTTCCAGGAGACCATTAACACCAGATCCTCCCTGCCCTGCCAGTCGATACGCGCGGCGTAGCCCACCTGGGCCTGGAAGGCGAAGTGGTTGTCCTGGTGGCGGTCACCGAGCTGGTTGCTGCTGATATAGCTGGGGCCCAGGGCGCGCACAAAAAAGTAGGGTTGACCCCAGCTCTGCCGGCGCGGATAGAGATTCAGCTGGGGGTAGATGGAAATCGCGTGGAAGGAGCGGTGCTCGTTCGTATCGGTTTCCACCTTGGTGTAGCTCACCCCCAGGTGGATATGCTGGCGATGACTCTTCTCGAATTTTTTGAAGGAATAGTCGATGCCGTAGGTGCGGTTATGCTGGTCGGAGTCCGGCTGCGGGCCGCCACCGGCGCTGAGCAGCAGTTCGTTGGCGGATGTCGATTGGCACAGCAATAGCAGGGCCAACACAAAAAAAACTTGTTTCACCGCTTTCTCCTCGATTCAATCGATGGGCACGCTTCGCTTTGCCCATCCTACAATCTTTCCCTGTAGGAGCCTGCTTGCAGGGCCAAGCCGCGCGTATACAAAGCATCGCTTTGTGCGCGGATTGGCGCTCCGCCATGGATGGCGGAGCCGGGGCTTGATCGAACACTGTACGGTTGCGCCAAGGACGGCAACTCGCGATTGACTACCCACACGGTTCGCTTGCAAGCAAGCTCCTACAAAGAGGTTCTAGCAAACCGCGAAGGCCCTGATGATTTATTCCTTAAGCCCGCCGTTTAAAGATCAACGAAGTGTTGATGCCGCCAAAGGCAAAGTTATTGCTCATCACATACTCGGTATCGATCGCGCGGCCGTCGCCCTGAATGTAGTCCAGCTCAGCGCAGTCCGGATCGATGTTTTCCAGGTTGATGGTGGGGTGGAACCAGCATTCACGCATCATCTGGATACTGGCCCAGGACTCCAGTGCGCCGCAGGCGCCCAGGGTGTGGCCGGTGTAGCTCTTCATCGAACTGATCGGCACGGCACGGCCGAAGGCGTTGAGGGTGGCGTGGCTCTCGGCCACGTCGCCGCGGTCGGTGGCGGTGCCGTGGGCGCTGACATAGCCGATGGCTTGCGCATCGATGCCCGCCTGGACGATGGCCTGTTGCAGGGCTACCTGCATGGTGGGCGACTGGGGCTGGGTGACGTGACTGCCGTCGGAGTTGGTGCCGAAGCCGACAATTTCCGCATAAATCCGCGCGCCGCGGGCCACCGCGTGATCGTAGTCCTCCAGCACCAGGGTGCAGGCGCCCTCGCCGATCACCAGGCCGTCGCGCTCGCGATCGAAGGGGCGCGGGGTGGCACCCGGCGATTCGTTTTTGGTGGAAGTGGCGAAGAGGGTGTCGAACACTGCCGCTTCGGTTGCGCAGAGCTCCTCCGCGCCGCCGGCGACCATCACCGTCTGGCTGCCGTTGCGGATCGCCTCGTAGGCATAGCCGATGCCCTGGCTGCCGGAGGTGCAGGCGGAACTGGTGGTGTAGACACGCCCGCACAGGCCGAAAAAGACCCCGATATTCACCGCGGTGGTGTGCGACATCATCTTGATATAGCTGGTGGCGTTGAGGCCGTCGGTGCGGTGGTTGATCAGCATATTGCCGAAGTCGCCGATCGCCGCCGGGGTGCCCGCGGAGGAGCCGTAGGCCACACCGGCGGCGCCACTTTTCAGGATCGGGTCGTCCAGCAGGCCGGCCTCCTCCAGCGCCAGCTCGGTGGCGCGCACTGCCATCAGTGAGACCCGGCCCATGCTGCGCACCCGCTTTCGGGTGTAGTGCTTAGGTTTCTCGAAATCCACGACCGGCGCCCCCAGGCGTGTCTCCAGCCCCTCGTACTTGTTCCAGTCATCCATATACACCACGCCGGAACGGCGTTGCTGCAACGACTCCCTGACCTGCTGCCAGCCCTGGCCGATAGGGGAAATGCCGGCCATGCCGGTTACTACCACGCGTTTCATCAGTAGAGACCACCGTTTACGGAAATTACCTGGCGGGTGATATAACCGGCCCGCTCGTGCATCAGGAAGGCCACCGTCGCGGCCACTTCCTCCGGTTTGCCCAGGCGACGGGCCGGGACCATTTTCAGGATTTCTTCCACCGGCAGATCCTCGTTCACCATTTCGGTATCGATCAGCCCGGGGGCCACGCAATTGACGGTTATCTGGCGCTTGGCCAGCTCCAGCGCCAGCGCTTTGCTGGCGCCGATCAACCCGGCCTTGGACGCGGAGTAATTTACCTGGCCGCGGTTGCCGGCGAGCCCGGAGACCGAGGTCATCACCACGATGCGCCCCGGCGCCTTACGCCGCACCATGGGCATGGTGAGCGGGTGCAGCACATTGTAGAAACCGTCCAGGTTGGTGTGCACCACACGGTCCCAATCCTCCTCGGGCATCGCCGGGAAGGCGTTGTCGGCGGTAAGACCCGCGTTGCACACCACCCCGTAATAGGCGCCGTGCGCTTCCACATCGTTCAGCAGCGCTTCGCGCGCACCGCTACGATCGAGGATATCGAACTGCAGGATTCTCGCTTCCCGCCCCACTTCGGCAATCTCTTTCGCCACGGCTTCCGCCTGCTCCCGGCGGCTGCGGCAATGCAGCACTATGTTGTAGCCGTCCTGCGCCAGCTGCAGCGCAATGGCGCGGCCGATTCCCCGGCTGGAGCCGGTGACCAGAATCCACTCGGACATTTATTTTTTTCCCTTCAGATATTCTTCGATATTTTCCGGTTGAAACACATTCAGGCGCGCACTCTGCTCAATACCCTCGCCGCACACATGGCATTCGAAGGTAGCCATGCCGTTATCCGCCTGTAGCAGCCGCTCCACGCTCACCGTGAGTTCGTCGCCGCACTGATAGCTGTCCACATTGCTGTGGAACTGGCGCGAGCCGAGCAGGAAGCCGAGCTTTACCGCCTCTCCCGCGCACTTTGCGTGGTAGCCGGCAAACGCGGCAACCGCCTGTGCCATATATTCGATACCCACATAGGCTGGCACCCGGCCCTGGCGGTCGAAAAGGCCATCCTCGCGCACGCGCAGTTTCGCCACCAGCGTCTCCTCGCCAGCCGAAACCACAGTATCCAACAACACCATATCGCCGCTGTGCGGCACCAGTTCGCTCACCGGGTAGTGTTGTCCCTCTTTTGCGGAAGCTTGTATGGAAGATTGCATAAACTCTACTCCTCTCCGCCGAAAATCAGCGTGCTGTTGCTGCCGCCGAACGCGAAGGAATTGCTCATTGCGTAACGCGGCCTCTCCGCTTTTCCGCCACCGCGGTGCAGGCGCAGCGGCGGCAGTTTTTCGTCGTACTCGCCGTCGAAACAGTGCGGTGGCACGCCAGCGGAAAATTCTCTGTGCAGCGCCAGCCAGCAGAAGGCCGCTTCCAGTGCGCCGGCGGCGCCCAGGGTATGCCCGCTCACGGGCTTGCTCGAGGAGCAGAGCACGCCTTCGCCGAGCACGCCGTGCACCGCTTTCGCCTCCATTGCATCGTTCTGCGCGGTGCCGGTGCCGTGCAGATTCAGGTAGCCGATATCGCCGGGCGCGAGGCCCGCCGCGCGCAGCGCGCGGCGCATGGCCTCCGCCGCGCCCCCCCCGCTGGGGTCCGGCGCCGACATATGGTGCGCATCGGAGCTGGCGCCCACCCCGCGCAGGCGCACCGGCCCCGGCTCCCGGCTGAGTACGAACATGGCGCCCGCCTCGCCGAGGTTGATGCCGTCGCGGTTGCGGCTGAAGGGTTGCGCCAGGCCGGCACTCAGTGCGCCCAGCGCGTGAAAGCCTTTCACGGTCATGCCGCACAAGGTGTCCACGCCGCCCACCACCACCGCGTCGCAGATGTTCATCGACAGCAGGCGCCGCGCGCTGGCAAAGGCGTTGGCGCTGGAGGAGCAGGCGGTGGATACGGTGATCTGGGGCCCCTGCACGCGGAAACAGGCAGCCACGAATTGCGCCAGTGCCGCCAGTTGCTGCTGCTGGCGGTAGCTGTAGCTCCCCGAATTCGCGCCGCGCAGATGCTCCTCGCCGGCGGCGATGCCGGAAGTGGAGGTGCCCATCACCACCGCGATGCGCCGCGGACCGTACCGCTCGCGCAGCGCCGCCAGCGGTTGCTCGATCTGCCGCGCCACCGCCAGTGCGAGGCGGTTGTTGCGGCACTCGTGCTGCGCGAGTTCCGGCGGCAGCGCCGGCAGGCTCTCCCCGATCACACCCAGGCGCCCGGCGAAATCCGGCAGCCAGGGGGAGCCCGCGCGCATGTGCGAGCAGTCGCCGGCGAACAGGCTCGCGGCCACCTGGCGCGCGCCGCTGCCCAGTGCGCAGGCGAGGCCGAGATGGTTGAGATAGAAGCGCGTTGAAGCCATGGATTATTGTCTTTTACAGATTCCTGATTGCGAGCGAGTAGTCCAGGGACTCCTGCACCAGTCGCACCTGCGCCGTCCAGGGGTCATCGCCGCGGTAGTCCACCCGCGTGTGCAAGCGGCCGCCATAGTACAACCGGCGCTGCCATTCGCCGCCATCGCGCTGCTCTTCCAGCGACCATCCGGACGGCAGCGCGCCTCGCAGCAGCTCCAGCGGCCAGTACACCAGTTGCAGGTCCGCCAGCAACGCCTCCGCGGGCAGCGCCCGGGTTGCCGGCAGGTAGCGCTCGGCCGTCAGCTGGCGGCCATCGTACTGAATATCCATCAGGCTGACACCCTGCGGGCTGACCAGCGACAGCTGGAGCTTCTGCGGCCGCAAAAGCAGCGCCGCCATCAGGTCCCTGCGCTCGCCGCGAAACTCGACCCGCAAGTGCTGCAGCAGCTCGCGCTCCTCCCCCGCGGGCAAAGGCGCCAGCGGGCGCAACGGTGGCCGCCCGCCCGGCTGCAGAACGCAGCCGGTGAGCAGCAGCGCTGCGACTGCGATGGCAATCAGGCCGCGCATACTTCCGCCAGTATCCCCGGGCGGTGCTCTGTCCCCGCCTCATAGGGGGGTTGCCGGTACCAAGCGGCAACGCCGGCGCCGCTGGAATTGCCACAAGGTAATGAAAATTCTCGTTCAACAGGCTTCATATCAGCTCCGATGGCGCTTGATCACCTTGGTTAGAGTGTGGCTGATTCCCACATCATCTACTTCTTCCACCACCTCCAACCCGGCCTCCTCAATGCACTTGTGCATCAAAGAGGAATGGTACATCTGACTGTTTCCATTCGCGATGCAGGTAAAGTACAAGGATGTCTGCTGCAGGCAGAAGGCCGCATTCTCGAATTTCTGCCTGTCCCAATAAGTTTCCATGATGTATAGACTTGAATCCCTGGTCATGACATCAGCCGCCTTTCTCAGGATCATGACGATTTCCTCTTCCGAGAAGCAATCCAGGAATTGGCTCATCCAAATGACATCATGCCCTTCAGGCAACACAGAGTCTTCACGCAGGATATCAACAGGGAATTCAGAAACCCTGCCACCCAGGCCGTGCTTGTCGATTTGCACTCTTGCCTGCGCCAATTGGCCTGGAAGATCGCACATTGTCACCTTTACATCCGGCGAATGGTTGGCGCAGGCAATTGCCCATTTTCCGGTATTCGCCCCCACATCAAGGATGGACTGGACAGGGCTGCCGAAAATAACAGGAAGAACTTTCTGAAACGAATTATCGGAATAAAAATGATCGAAGTTGAACCAGCTCTCCCTTGCCTTTTCCGGCAGTGTGGCAAGCGCTTCATAAATTGTTTCATGCCCGGGCGCCAACTCCTTTAATCCGGCCGGCTTGCCTTCGATAAGACTTTCCTGAAAGTGAAAGAAACCCTGGTAATTTACATCGTGGACAAAATCCATATTTACCTGAGTCATTCGATCGTTCAGGATATAAAATCCCAGCTTGGTAAGAATGAATTTGTCTTCTTTAAGAATCAACAATCCGATGCCAAGCCCCGCCTCCGTCAGCACTCTCACCGCATATCTCGACAAATCCACGTGCTGCAGAATTTCCGATAAAGACAATCCATTGTCACCGCTCGATTCGATTACCCTCAACACACCAAGATCTCTCAGCGCCTTTGATGCCTGAAATGCAAATGGACCGAAAGCGATTCGCTGGGCCTCTTGTTTTGCTTCAAGAGCGCTCAACTTGTCTTTATTAAAATAACTCATTCTGATTTCCTTGATGGATACCGCGCACTAAAATTTCCTCCAACTGTTATTTATCCGGTTTTCATATGATTTCCACTACGGGAATATCCTGGTTCCGTCCCAATAAAAAACAGTACCGCCAGCAGCAAGGTAAGCGAGGTACCCAGTGCCAGCGTCAATCCAAAATCGGCAATCGCCTGAGTGCCGGACAGGGCCAACAGGCCAAAACCCAGCAGTGTGGTCACCCCCGCCATGGCGATAGCGAGCAGGGTGTAACTTTTTTCCCCGCCGTCGCTCATATGGCTGAACACGGCGTAATCCACGCCGATGCCGAATATCAGCAGCAGCGCCGCCACATGGAAAAGGCTGATGCCGCTGCCGCTCAGAATCAGCGCCGTCATTGTCCCCGCCAGTGCGGCCAATGGCAGGCCGATAATGGCCAGCGCCCTGCGCGGACCGGTGCGCAGGGCGATCACCGCGAAGGCTATCAGCAACACCAGCGGCAGCAGTTGCAGCAGCAGGTCGCGCTGTTGCGACATCACCGCGGCTATTTCCCGGGGCGGGTCCACCAGGGTGACGCCATCGATAGCCGGCACCTCTTCCAGTGCGCCGTCCAGCCCGTAGAGGCGCACTATGGATGCACAGCCGTCGCCATTGCAGCCGAGCCACAGATCGCGGTAATTATTCCCCGCCACCGCCAGCCACTCTTCCAGGGTCAGCGCCCGGAAGGGCCGCTGCAGCTCGGCGATCAGTTGTTCCGCTTCCGTCTCGCTGTAGCCGAGTTGCGTATAAAAGCCCTCCACGGTTGCGCTGGCGTAGAAGCCCCGCATCAGCGCCCAGTTCTCCCGCTGCGCCTCCGGCGGCGGGAATTTTTCGCTGAGCGCCTCGAAATACTGCAGTTCGCCGGCGTGCTGCTGTTCCCGCAGGCTTTCCGCGAGCCGCCACTCCCGCTGCAACAGTTGTTGCCAATTTTCGCCGCGGACCAGGAAATAGCTGGATTCCGCCCGCGACGGCAGCAGCTGATTGAGCCGCGCCTCCTCCCCCGCCAGGAATTCCGGCGGTCGGTAGAAAAGTTTCAGATCGTCGGCAAACTCGAGTCGCGGCAGCGCCAGCGCGGCCAATAACAGCAGCGCCGAAAGACACAAGCCATACCAGCGCTTCTTGCCCAGTGCCAGGCGCTGCGCAAGCACCAGGGGCCTGGGTTTCAGGCGCAGCAGTGCCGGGAACAGCAACACCACCGTCAGCCAGGCACCGATCAGGCCAAAACCCACAAACAACCCCATTTGCCGCAGCAGCGGAAAGGGCGTCAGCGCCAGGGCGAAAAATGCCAGGCAACTCGACAGCAGTCCCAACAGCAGTCCCGGCAGGATATCGCCGTCGCGACCCGGATCCCCGCGCAGCCGGTTGCAGATAAAGTGGAATGCGTAGTCGATCGCCAGGCCGGTGACGGTGGTGCCGAACACAAAGGCGAGAATATGCATCTGCCCCAGCAGCGCCAGCACCGCGGCGGTGCCGCTGGCGATACCGCAGCCGATGGCGAAAATCGACAGCAGCAGCGGCCTTGCGGAGCGGAATACCAGCAGCGACAGCAAACAGATGGCGGCAATGGAGAGGCCGCCGATCAGGCGGATTTCCCGCTGGGCGCCGGCAGCGGCATATTCGGTGTGCAGGGGCGCGCCCACCGCCAGCAGTTCCAGCCCCTGCGCCTCGGCCCAGAGCCCCATTTCCTCCCGCAGTGCCAACAGGGGCGTTTCAATTCTGCCTCTGAGTTCGGTGGCGCCGGCTGTGGCGCGGATCAGGGTAAACTGCCGCTCGCCACTGCGCTGCACCGGAATGTCCCCGTGCAATTCCGGCGATAGCGCCGGGCCGGCGGTAAAGTAATGGCGGAAGAGTTCGAAAGGGTCCCGTTGCAGGTCGAGCCCCCCGGATTCGGGGCCGTAGATAGCCGCCAGTTGCCGCTGCACCAGCTGGTCTGGTGATTCGCGCAACAGGGCGCGGTCTCCGGGCGCCAGCAGTTGCTGGCGCAGGGGAAACAGCAGTGTCCACTCGCTCTGGAAGCGTTCGCTTTGCGCCCAACGGTATTCGACGCTTTCGATGGCCGCGGAGGCAGCGAGTTTTTGCGCCAGGGTTTCCGTCGCCCCGGCAAGGGCCGCGGCCTCTCCCCGGGGCGCAACCAGCATCCACAGCAGACTGCGCTGCAACTTGCGGTTGAGCTTTTCCTGCGCCGCGGCCACCGCCGGCGCGCCGGCGCCCTCGCCGGCCAGGGCGAGAATATCCGTCTGCAGCCAGCCGGGCTGGTAGCGCAAGGCCGCCGCCAGCGCAAAGGCGGCGGCCAGGGTGAACCATATAGCGAGACGGCGTTTCATTGTTGTTTGTTTTCTGGTTATTGTATTTCTGGTTATTGTTCGCTGAATTCCGCGGTGAACTCCGGGTCCGTTTCGCTCACCGGCTGCAGCCCGATCAGCTGCATTTCCGTTATCGCCTCGTTGGCCTCCGCCAGGTGAATGCTTTCAATACTCTTGTTGCCGGACACTTCGATGGAGGCGATAAAGCCGGCCAGGACTTCGCTCCTGGGGGTCAAGGTGACCGACCAGCTTTCCTCACGCAATTGCGCCTGCACCTCGAACAACTCCTCCAAGCGGGTGAAATCGCCGCGAAAAATCTGCAATAGCGGATTGGCAATCTGGCGCGCCAGCGCGTCGTCACCCGCCCCTTCCTCGCTCATGATCAGGTGGGATTGCAGCGGCTGCACCACCCGCCAGCTGACACCGCGTTCTTTCGACAGCGCCACCACGCCGCTGGAGAGCAGCGGCCGCGGCAGTTGCGGCAGTGTTTTTTTCTGGGTGAAGCGCCCCAGCATTCGCGGCGACTTTTGCAGGCGTGTCTCTATCTGTTGCAATGTATCGCGGGGCTCTATGGCCGCCGCCGGCGCGGATAGGAAAAACAGAACAAATAGCACCCGAATAAATAGCGACTTCTTCTTGCAGGGCCGAAGGCGCCGTGAATGCCTGGAGCGGCCGGGCGGGCGAAGCGCAGCTTGCCCATCGCGGACGCCGATGATGGGCACGTCACTGCGCTCCTTTGCCCATCCTACGGAAATAGCCGTTCCAACATTTAATTTCTGCATCAGGCCACCCCCAGTTTTTGCAGCAGCACCGGCGGCGAGGCGAACAGCATTTCACCATTGCCCATATCCACCGCCACCTGCACCGTGTGCCCCTTGGTCAGCCGGGCACCGCTGTCGCGGTCGCGCACCTGGTAGTTGATCTTGAGGCGGTTTTCGTACTCGGCTACTTCCGCGCGCACCACAACCCACTGCTGGAAGCGCAGGGGTTTTGCGTAGCGGATGCGCAGGTCGATCACGGGCCAGGCGTAACCCGATTCCCGCATCTGCGGATAGTCGTAGTCCAGGCGGTCCAGCAATGTGCAGCGGGCTATCTCGAAATATTTGACGTAGTGGCCATGCCAGGCCACCTCCATCATATCCACATCGTGGAAGGGCACCTGCAACTCGACTTCCGCACGCCAGTTGTCCGGCAGTGTTTTTTTAACAGTCATCGTACAAGCGCCAGTGTTTTTGCTGTATCAGCTGGACGAAATTGCGCAGGTCGCTTTCCAGCTCCCGATCCTCCTCCAGCAGCGCAAAATTGTCGGCGACCTGCCGCAGGCTGGCGCGCAGTGCCGGTGACAGGCCGTCTTCCTCCACGCCGCCCGCGCGCAGGCGCAGCTGCACGCCCTGCCAGGACATTATCAGCGCGGCGGCGGCCACCTGCTCGGTGAGCTGCAGCACGCGCATGCAGTCCCGCGCGGCGATGGTGCCCATGCTGACCTTGTCCTGGTTGTGGCACTCGGTGGAGCGGGAGAAGACGCTGGCCGGCATTGTCTGCTTGAGGGCCTCGGCGGTCCAGGCGCTGGCTCCTATCTGCACCGCCTTGAATCCGTGGTTGAGGGGTTTGCGTTCGCCCCCGGCGCCGGTCAGGTTGGGCGGCAGACCGTTGTTGAATTTCACATCGGCGAGCTGGGCGATCTGGCGGTCGAGCAGGTCGGCCAGGTTGGCCACTGCGTTTTTCAGGCTGTCCATGGCGAAGGCGATATGGCCGCCGTAGAAGTGGCCACCGTGCAGCACATGCTCGTTTTCACCGTCGATAATGGGGTTGTCGTTGGCGCTGTTGAGTTCGGTCTCTATAAACCGGCGCAGCCACGGCAGGGAGTCTTGGGCCACGCCGATCACATGGGGCGCGCAGCGGATGGAGTAACGGTCCTGCAGGCGGTCGCTCTGGCGCGGTGCCTCGCCGGCGTTGAGGTCGTCGTGAATCCAGCGGGCAATGCGGTTCTGGCCCGGATGCGGCTTGGCCGCGAACAGGGCATTGTCGAAGTGGTAGGCGTTGCCCAGCAGGGCGACGCTCATCAGCGACGTGATGCGCGCGCAGAGCTGGCACAGGTATTCGGCGCGGCTGTAGGCGATACAGGCGAGACCGGTCATGGCGGCGGTGCCGTTCATGATCGCCAGCCCCTCCTTGGGGCGCAACTTCAGCGGTTCGATACGCAGCTGGTCAAACACTTCCGCAGTGGGACGCTGCTCGCCGCGGAACCACACCTTGCGCTCGCCGGCCAGCACCGCGGCCACGTAGGAGAGCGGTGTCAGGTCGCCGCTGGCGCCCACGGAGCCCTCCTGGGGAATCACCGGAATCACATCCCGCTGCAGCAGTTGCGCCAGTTGCTGCAACAGTTTATAGCGCACGCCGGAACTGCCGCGGGCCAGGCTCGCCAGGCGCGCGGCGACAATGGCGCGGCTCTGTTCGATGGGGAAAACCTCACCCAGGCCGCAGCCGTGGAAGGTGTAGAGGTGCCGCGGCAACTCCTCCACCAGCTCGCCGGGAATATTGACGGTGCAGGAATCGCCGTAACCGGTGGTGACGCCGTAGATGACCCCCTCCTGCTGCCACAGGCGGTCGAGAAACTCCACGCCGCGATTGATCCGCGCGACAAAGCCCTCGTCGTCCGACAGCTGCACCGCGGCGCGTCCGCACGCGATTGCGTCCACCTGTTCGACACTCAGTTCGGAGCCGTCGAACAGCACCGGGGTGCGCTGTAACACTGCTGTATTCATCGATTTTGATCCCAGAACGGATAGAAGTTGTACCACTGCAGCGGCGCCTTGTGGCAGTAGTGTTCGAGCCGCCGCACATAGTCGGCCACCAGCTCGCGGATATGCCCCTCACGGTCGCCGCGTCGCATCTGCACGCGATCGCAGAGCTTTTCCATATGGATGTCGTAACCGTCGCGGCCGCGCAGGCAGAAGAGGGTGTACACCGGGCACTTGAGCAGCGCCGCGAGAATATAGGGCCCCTGCGGAAAGGGCGCGCTGCGGCCGAGAAATTCCGCGTTGCAGGTGCGGCCTACGGAATTGATCGGCGTGCGGTCGCCGACGATTACCACGAACTCGCCGCGCTCCACCGACTCCGACAGCTGCATCGCCAGCGCCGGGGTCACCTCGGTCACCTGGGTTAGGCGCACCTGGCTGTTCGGATTCAGCAGCTTCATCATGCGGTTGAATTTTTTCGCGTGCTTGGTGTGCACCAGCACATTGACCGTAACGTCCATCATGCTGGCCAGGGCTCGGCAGACTTCCAGGTTGCCCAGGTGGGAGCCGATCAGCACACTGCCGCGGCCGCCCTGAGCCAACTGATGCAAAGCCGCGCGCCGGAGAAAATTTACCCGGCCGAGGGGGATGCCCACAAACCATGCCTCGAGCTTTTCCCGCGCGCTGTCGGCGAAATTCAGGAAGATGCGGAAGCCGGTGGCCCAGTCGGGTTTGATACCCGCCTGCGGATAGCGGGCGGAGAAAAGTTGCAGGTATTGCCGGATCGCCAATCGACCGCTGCGGTTTTTCAGGTAATAGCAGAGCACCACCGGGTAGACCGCGATCTTGAAGGCGACGGGCCCCAGGCGGTGGTGCAGCCAGAACAGGAATTTGATCCCGAGGAAAAATCCCTGCTCGCGATAGCGCGACCAGTGCACACTGCTCACAGCGCCGCCTCCGGTTTCAACCTGCGCGGCAGGCGCGCCAGCATGCCGAAAAACAGGCGGGTGTGCATGGCGGAGATCAGCATATTGTCCTGCAGGCCACGGAAGTGGGACACGCCGCCCACCGGGTAGCGCACCTGCACCGGCAGCTGCACCAGCTTCCCGCCGCGCCAGTGCCAGCGCACCAGTACCTCCGGATCGAAATCCATGCGGTCGCCGGTGTACTCGCCGTCGATCAGCGCCACGGTCGCCACCAATGGATAACAGCGCAGGCCGCACATGGAATCCCTGATTTCCAGCGACAGGGTATTGATCCACACCCACACGTGGGTCAGGTAGCGACCCAGCAGCCTCGCCAGGGGCACGGAGCGGTCGTACACCGGGTAGCCGCAAACCAGCGCGGTGGGGCTCTCCCGGCAGTGGTGCAGAAACTGGGGAATGTCCGCCGGGTCGTGCTGGCCGTCCGCATCCACCTGGATACCGTGGGAAAAACCCAGTTCGCGCGCAGCCCGCAGGCCGGTTTTTACCGCGGCGCCCTTGCCGCCATTCTCCCCGCGCACCACCAGGTGCAGCCAGTCGCCCTGCTCCCGCGCCAGCCGCTGCAATTCCTCACGGCAGCTTTCGTTGCAGCCATCGTCCACCAGCACGCAGGGCAGCCCGAAGCCGCGCAGGGAATCCAGCGTGCCGGCGATGGCGCGCTCGTGGTTGTAGACCGGGATAACGAAACAGGGTTTAACCATGATCAAAACACAATTGTCCGCTGCTGTACTCGCGGGATTCTTCCCCCGCACAACGAAAGCGGAATTTCAGCTTGTTCTTTTGCGGATTGAATTCCAGCTCCAGCTCCACCCGCTCGCCGGGCACCATCAGCTGCTTGAACTTGATCACTTCCATCGAATCGAAGCGGCCGCCGATACCCAGCAGTTCGCGACCGTAGTGCATTGCCCAATCGATCTGCACCACGCCGGGCACTACTGGGGCGCTGGCAAAGTGCCCGGGGAGGCAGATCAGTTCTGCCGGAACAGTTATCACCATCCGCGCGCGGTTCAACTCCGCTTCGCGGCTTTCGACCCGCGGCAACATCGCCGACGGCGTCGCATCGAAAACTGGCATCAACAATTCTCTCGGGCTCTTGCCCTGCTGATTGGTGGGTATCTCGCGTACAAAGCGCCACAGTCTCGGCAGTGCCACGCCCTCCAGGTCCGGCGCAAGATAGCCCCGCAGTGCGCGCACCAGTGCGGATTTGCCCCGCCGGGCCAATTCGCGCCGGCCCTCTTCGCTGAGGACTGCCACCGCGGCCACACACTCGCGCCCACGCTTCAGGGTCAGTGCCCTGGCCGCGGCAATCCAATCGCTGCGGCACAGCAGTGTCTCTATCTGTGAAAGCGAGATACGTTTCTCTTCTATTTTTACAATCCGGTCCGCGCGCCCCAGCAGGCGGAAGCCCCGCGCCTCCAGTTGCACCCGGTCCTGCCCGGCGAAGGGTCGGTCCAGCCAGGGGGAATTCACCCGCAGCAGGCTTTCGTCGCTGCAACTTACCTCGACGCCATCCAGCGGTTGCCACAGGTCGCCTTCCGACTGGCGCCGCCAGGCGATGCCGCCGGTCTCGGTGCTGCCGTAGATCTCGATCGGCGCCAGGCCGCTGAGCGCTTCTATCTGCTCCGCGTCCTCCGCCGCCAGAGGTCCACCGGAGGAAAAAATTGCGCGCAGCGAAGCCGCCCGTTCCCAGGGCCAGCTTTCAATACGACGGCTCAGTTGCGCGGGGCTGGCCACCCAGATCGCCGGGGCCAGCCTCTGCGCGTCCCTCAATAGTGCCGCCACATCCACGTAGGTCTTGCCGACAAAAGCGCAGCCGTTCGCCAGCGGCCACAATACTTTGAACAGCAGGCCGTAGATATGCTGGTGGCTCACAGTCGCCAGCACCGTGGCGCCGTCGGCCAGCGGCCCCCAGTGTCGCTGCTGCGCGGCGATTTCCCGCAACAGTTGCGCCAGCGTCTTATCCACCCGCTGCGGCTCGCCGCTGCTGCCGGAAGTGAACAGCTGGATAGCGCCGGAAAAACTCTGCGGCAGTTCGCTGTCGGCCGCGGGCACCTCGCCCAGCGTCACAACCCCCTCCGCATCCCACTCCCCCAGCCACAGGTCGACATCCTGCTGCAGCGGCTGTACGGTACTGCGCTTGTTGTTGGCCGGGATCACCACCTGCGCATCACAGGCCAGTGCGGCGAACAGCAGCACGCAGAACTCGTAACTGTCGTCGCTGTACAGGACCACCGAAAGCCGGTCGGCATCTCGCGGCAGCCGCTCGCGCAACACGTCGCAGGCGCCGGCCAGTGCCCGCTTGAAATCGCCAAAGCTCAGTGCCCCGCCCCGGCTGTGGCACAGGGGGCTGTCATCGGTGGCGTAGCCGAATATCGATTTGAAATGCATCCGCCTACACCTTTTGGATCAGCCTCTGCCGCAGCAGCCATTCGCCGGCAAACAGCGCTCCCATCAGCCCGTAGGAGATCAGGCCGTTGTACAGGGTCCACAGCTGCATATCACCGGCCAGCGCGGTGGCCGCCGCGATACCACCGTTCAGCAGAAAAAAACCGCACCACACCTGGGTCACCCGACGGGTGTAAGCCACGCCCGCCGGCGGCAGCTCGGGCTCGCGCAGCCGCGCCAGGCGCTCGATGATCGTCTGGGGCTGGCGCAGGCTGTAGGCGAATACCGCAAACAAGATGCTGTTGCACAACACCGGATACCACAGCAGACCCTGTGTATCGCCGCGCAACCAGGCGAAGGCGGCGACGATCAGCATCGCCACGGCCACCAGCCTGGCCCCGACCTTTGCGCTGCGGCCGCCCAGTGCGAGACGCAGGCCGGCAACCGCCAGCAGCAACAGCAGCAGCGAACCCAGCGACAGGTACTGAATGCCGAAATACACCGCAAACGGGTAGAGTGCGACAACAACGGCCAGCAACAACTGTGCGAAGCGGGACACTTCTAGGCCTGGCCCATAACCGTCTGGATAGCGGCGACCACGTCGCCCACGGTGCGCACGCTCTTGAACTCCTCCGGGGCGATTTTTTTGCCGGTAAGCTCCTTCAACCGCACGATCAGATCCACCGCGTCGATGCTGTCGATATCCAGGTTGTCGGACAGGTGTGCCTCGGGGGTAATGTCCGCGGCATCCACTTCAAACATCTCTACCAGAATGTCGGTAAGTTCCGACAGAATCGCTTCTTTACTATTCAACATCTTTGTATCTCTCTCACCCGCGGCGACTGTCCGCAACGAAGTTGGCCAGGTTGTTCACACTGGCAAAATGGGTCTTTGTCGTTTCGCTCTCGGCGTCGATAGTGATGTTGTATTTTTTCTGCAGTGCCAGACCCAGCTCCAGCGCATCGATGGAATCCAGGCCCAGGCCCTCGCCGAACAAAGGCTCCTCCGGCTGGATATCCTCGGGGGAAATATCCTCCAGGTTCAGCACTTCTATGATCAGCCCTTTAAGTTCTTCTACCAATTCGCTCACGCGACACACTCCTCAGTGAAATACTCTTTTAATTGTCTGGTTATTTTCCTGGCGGCCAGCGGCGTTTCCTGCGTGTTTTGCAGTTCCAGAACGCTGTCGCCAGTGGCGATCTCGAATTGAAAATGCGGGCGGGACAGCGGGATGCTGTACCAGGGAACATTCTTCATCAGCATCGGCGGATTGCAGCGAATGGTTACCAGTGTGGGAGCCACCCGGGCGCGCAGGGCCATATAGGCGGCGCCGCGCTGGAGCCTGAGCCCCCTGCCCGGCACCGAGCGGGTGCCCTCGGGAAACAGCACCACCGACTCGCCGCACGCCAGCGACTCCGACGCCAGCTGGATGATTTTTTCCGGGTCGTCGTTGGGGATATATCCGGCGGTACTCACCACCCAGCGCATAAACGGGTTGCGGAACAGGCTCGCCTTGACGATGCAGTTGGCGTTGGGAATGCGCGAAATCAGGAACACCACGTCGATCAGCGACGGGTGGTTGGCCAGCACCAGCTGCCCCGGTTGGCGCAGCCGCGCTTCGTCGCAGAACCGGTAGGTGTAAATGCCGGTGATATGCATAAAGCCGATAAAGGTCCTGAAGGCGTGGTGCACCAGCAGGCGCGCCCGGCGCCTGCGCACTTCGCTGTCGCGGTAGATCAGTTTGAGCGGCGGGAACACCAGCAGGCCCAGCACCAGACCGCCGAGCCCGAACAGGCTGAAGGCGGCGGCGGTGGCCAGCAAACGCCCCCAATAGCAGTCTCTGCGCACGTCGGAAATCTCCTCAGCCGCCAATGCGCACCTCCCAGCCCCGACCCAAGGGCACGCGACCGCCGTCATCCGCCAGCGCCGCAATCAGCGGCAGCTGGTATTCGGCGGATTCGAATGCGGATTCCGGCTCGCCGGCGCCGGCCTGCGCCAGTTCGCAGCTTGCCGCCTCACCTGCGCAACCGGCGCTCAGATGGAGAGCGGTGGCGCAGATAAACGACGGACTCTGCGCGCTGTGCCGGTAAAGCTCCGGCAGCGGCTCTTCGCAGAACAGCAGCAGCAGCTCGGGGAACCCTTCCGCCAGCATACCCGCCGCCTCCAGAAAACCCGCCTGCAACGGCAGGTCGCCGCCCGCCAGGGCCAGCGCCGGGGAGCGGATACCGCAGAGGATGGAGAGCTGGCCGGCGATGGCATTGTGCACCGACAGGCCGAAAGCGGTGGGGGACAGCGGCTCACCACCGACCACATCCTGCAACAGGGAATAGGTGCGCTGTGCCTCGCCGTGCACCGAACAGCACAGCAGGGGCATATCGCGCCCGGCGAGCAGCGGCTGAGCAGTGGAGAAGGCGGCCTTGGCCAGCGCACTGAGGCGCCGGCGCTGCATGGCGGGCAGGAATGACACGTCTGGCAGGGCATCGCCGGCCAGGCTCAACTCGCCCCGCCGCCATCGAACCCAATCGGATTGATCCCCGATTCCCGTTGCCCAGGCCCGCCAGGCAGAGAGTGTGAAATGATTTGGCACCAGCTAATCATGGGACCTGGTCCCATCCCCCAAGAAATCAATATCCGGCGGTCCCTCATACGAACAGCCCAGTGGCTCTGATCAGGCCCGGCCACTTTGGACTAGTCACCACTCCGGCAAACAAGCCCTGAATAGTACCCAAACTGACCAATTTCCGCCAGTTAATTGACATTCTGTACTAGACTGGCGCGCTTTTTCCTTTCACAGCATTCTCGTATGATTCGCCCAGCTTCCGCGATCTTTCAGCAAAACCAAGGGGATCAAATAATGAAACACACTCTGGCCGCAGCAACCGCTGCCCTGCTGTTGACTACCCTTAATACCGCACAGGCACGGGATACCCGGCATATGCTGTCCATCCAGGATGCGCTGTCCACTCCCGATGCCAAGGCAAAGCTGGACGGGGATATCCAGCTCCATTTCGGCGCTGCCCCCAAAGGCACTATCTCCCAACGCCATGGGGAATTCACCGCCAATAAAAAAACCAACGCTTTCAACAAATCCGATACCGAGGCCTGTCGCTGGGTGTTCCTGTCCGCGATGATCGCACTGCAGGACCGCGCGCGCCGGGAAGGCGGCAACGCGGTGATCAATATCCGCAGCTACTACAAAAAGAACGAAGTAAACAGCTCCAGTGAATTCGAATGCGGGGCTGGCGCGATGGTGGCCGGGGTCACCTTTAAGGGGGAGGTGGTAACCCTCAAGCAATAGATTCCTGCTCAGGCCGCATTTGCCCACCATGACTCACACCAGGGATGGCGCGAGTCAACGGTGGGCCTGCGGCCCGTTGCGGAGCCGGAGCTCCGCGTTCCCGGTATCGCGGCCGTAGGCCGCTTCTACAGTTGGATTCGTTCAGAAAATCGGAGTACCGATGGAGATACTGCCGTTCGACTGGCTTAATCTGCTACTGTGCTACGTTTACCGCGCCTCCGCGAAATTGCGCAGCTGCTCGAGGTAACTCCGCTCGGCTTCCGCGGGTAGAAAGCTGGCCTCGAAGCCGTTTTGCAGCAGTTGCAAGGCCTGTTTGCGATTTAAATTCAATTCGCGATACAGGGCGATGAAATTATCGTTCAGGTAGCCGCCGAAATAGGCGGGATCGTCGGAGTTGACCGTGACCTTCAGCCCCCGCTGCAACAATTGCAGAATATTGTGGTGTTTCATGTCGGGAAAAACCCGCAGGCGCACATTGGAAAGCGGGCAGACGGTCAGGGGAATCTGCCGCTCGCACAGCTGTTCCACCAGCGATTCGTCCTCCACACAGCGCACGCCGTGGTCGATACGCTCCACGTGCAGATCATCCAGCGCCGCGCGGATATAGGCCGGCGGCCCCTCCTCGCCGGCGTGGGCGGTTAGGTGGTAGCCGCGCTCCCGCGCGCGGCGGTAGAGCTCGGTAAATTTCTGTGGCGGGTTGCCCCTCTCTCCGCTGGCCAGGCCTATGGCGACGAAGTCGTCGCGGTAGGCATCCGCCAACTCCAGCACGTGCAACGAGTCCCCTTCCGGCATATGGCGCAGGAAGCTCAGGATCAGTAGCGCGGACTGGCCCCACTGGCTGCGGGCATCGGCGATTGCGCGCTTGAAGCCGGCCATAAATACCGGAAATTCGATACCGTTGGTTAAATAGGTCTGCGGCTCGATCATTATTTCCGTATGGACGATATTGTTTTCGCGGCAGCGTTGGAGATAGTCCATCATCAGGTGGTAGAAATCCTCCTCGTCGTGCAGCACCGAGGCGCCCAAGTAGTAAAGATCGAGAAAGCTCTGCAGATTCTCGAACTTATAGGCGGTCTCCACTTCCTCAAGCGTCTGGAAGGACAATGGTATGCGTTTTTTTTCCGCCAGAGACAGCAGGCGGGAAGCCTCCAGAGTACCGTCCAGATGGAGGTGCAATTCGGCTTTGGGCGCGGCTTTCAGCCAGTCTTCGAAATTTATCTGTTCATTCATCATCTTTTCCCTTAACGCTTTCGGGTTTGGCGGGCCTGCGGCCCGCTGGCCGAGCTGGAGCTCGGCGGTCCCAGGATATCCGGGACGGCGTCGCCAGTTCGGATTTTGACGCGCCATTCAACTTCAATACCTGCTCCAGGCAGGCGAGGGTCTGCAGCACCGCATCCCTGCGTGCGTTGTAGCCCATAGTGGCAATGCACCAGATATGCCCGTGCAGGGACCTGGCTATCCCGACGGCGAAATCCTCCAGCTGCGCGCGGACCTCTTCCCCGCCCACTTCCTCTGAAATATAGACCCCAGAACATTGTTCAAACGGTGGTGCTGGACGCCTAACAGCCGCAGGCCCATGACCTGCTGGCCGGCGGGCATCAGGTAACGCGCGGTCGGTGCGGATATCCCCCGCCGGACACGACCATGATCAATTCCCACTGCAGCTTGTGCAATGTGGTGCAGACAAGGCTGGCGCCAATCAGGATCGCCGCCACTGACATTGGCGGTGATCCCCCCGCGCAGCCGGTGTACAAACTGCACGCGGACATCCACAATCAGGGCGCAGACTGCGCAGCTGCCCGTCAGTAAGACTTATGCCATCCGGGCCGGAATTCGCTTTTACCTGTGGGGTGATTAGAGGCTGTTTCATAACGACTTCTCGCTGACAGAACAACGCTTAGGAGCGGCCGCTCCTTCGGAGAATTGGGAGCATTCATGCCTGACGAAAACCGGTTTGATCCACAGGTCTACCTGGAGCTGATGCAGACAGTTACGCGCATCCCCATCCGCGAGGAATGGAAAGCCGGCATCGCCCAGCACCTGGCTACAGCAGCAAAAATGGCCGAGATTGCGGACGCGGCAGAAATAGACCCGAACACCATCGACCTCGCCAACGTGTTTCAGGTGAAGTCCCCGTGAGCGGGCTGCTCTTTTCCTCCGCCAGCGCCATAGCCGACGGCGTAAACAACGGCCGCTTCAGCGCCGGCGAAGTGGTGGATTTTTTCCTGACCCATATCGAAGAGCGGAACCCGGCCCTGAATGCCTTTACCCGGGTACTGGCCGATCGGGCCAGGCAGCGGGCCGCACAACTGGACGCGATGGTGACCCGGGGAGACAAGCCCGGTCCGCTCGCCGGAGTGCCCTTTGCGGCCAAAAACCTGTTCGATATCCGCGGCCTCACCACCCTCGCCGGCTCGGTAATCAACGCCGGCAACCCACCCGCCCGCGAAGATGCATTGCTGATTCAGCGCCTGGAGGAAAGAGGCGCGATACTGGTTGGCGCCCTGGGCATGGGCGAGTACGCCTACGACTTTACCGGCGAGAACCGCCACTACGGCAACTGCGCCAACCCCTGGAACACCACGCATATGAGCGGTGGCTCCTCCTCCGGCTCCGGCGCCGCGGTGGGCGGTGGGCTGGTGCCGCTGGCCTTGGGCTCCGACACCAACGGCTCCATCCGCGTGCCCGCGTCTTTCTGCGGCGTCTTCGGCCTCAAGCCCACCTACGGCCGCCTGCCGCGCACCGGCAGTTACCCCTTCTGCGACAGC
Organism: Microbulbifer sp.; assembly: GCF_051659245.1. Lineage (NCBI taxonomy): Bacteria > Pseudomonadati > Pseudomonadota > Gammaproteobacteria > Cellvibrionales > Microbulbiferaceae > Microbulbifer > Microbulbifer sp. The sequence continues at coordinate 35,972 of NZ_JBOFOC010000187.1, read as the reverse complement.
CTCGACCACGTCGGGCCCCTGGCGCGCAATTGCGCGGACCTGGCCCGCAGCTTCGACGCCATGCAGGGCTACAGTGCGAGTGACCACGCCTGCGCGGAACGGCCGCTCCTGGATACCGTGGCCGAATTGGCAAAGGGCGTGGATGGTCTGCGTATCACCCGCGCCGGAGGCTATTTCTCCCTGGAGGATTTCCCCCAGGCGCAACGCGCGATGGACAAGGTCTGCCGGGCCCTGGACTGCGCCGACGAAATCGAACTGCCCGGCACCCTGGAGGGCCGCTCCGCGGCCTACCTGATCACCAACGTGGAAAGCAGCCGGCTGCACCTGCCGCGGCTGCAAACCCGGCCGCAGGATTTCGACCCGGACACCCGCGACCGCTTTATCGCCGGCGCCCTGCTCCCGGCGGCCTGGTACGCGCGCGCCCAGCAGGTGCGGCACTGGTATGCGGAAAAGGTGCGCGAGGTGTTCGCCAATGTGGATGTGATTGTCGCCGCGGCCACGCCCTGCGTGGCGCCGCGGATGGGGGAGAAAATATTGAATATCCGCGGCGAGGAACAGCCCCTGCGGCCCAACCTGGGCTACTTCACCCAGCCCATCTCCTCCGCCGGCCTGCCCAGCTGCGTCGTCCCCACCCTGGACGAGGACAGCGGCCTGCCCATCGGCGTGCAGATTATCGCCGCGCCCTGGCGGGAGGACTGGTGCCTGCGGGTGGCCAACTACCTGGAGCAACAAGGCTTCACCGCCCCGCGCCCGCACCTGTAGGAGCGGCGGGGCGGCCATCCGCCCATGGCCGCGATCAGCCTGCACTACGAAGCAATGCCGATCGCGGCCATGGGCCGCTCCTACAGAAAATCGAGCTTCAATGTAAATATCCCGGCCACCAGATAAACCACCGGCGGGCAGGATTTCACCTGCCCGTTCAACAACTTGATCGCCGCATAGGCGATAAGCCCCAACCCAATTCCATCGGCGATGGAATAACCCAGGGGCATGGCCAGCTGGCAAGCGCACAAATTGGGCATATCTGACCGCCGGATGGCTGAGCGGTCGCTCCCGGGATTTGTCCATGCCTTAAGCATCCTGTATAACTGTACAGTACTCAGGGAGCTCCTCGAACACGCCTTCACAATAGAAGCACTGATGCAATAAGCCCTGAAAATCAACCGCGATCAATTAGCAGTAGAACATGGCCGCCCCCGTTGAACTGGCACCGGATTATTACCTGACCAACTTCCGCGCCCTGGTGGATTTTGTGATGGCGCGCTATGAGCCACTGCTCTCGGACGGGGAGCGGCAGTTTTACACCGTTTTTCGGGTGTTGGATATCGACAGCCAGCGGCTGTATGTGCGGCTGTTGTCGCGCAAAGGGGTGCCGTCCCCGGCGGGGGCCCTGTTTCGCCTGGGCAAGCTGGTTTACCCGGAAATTGATGACCTGCCCCGGGCCGCGGGCCGGTTAGTAGAGGCCGGCTTGTTGCGGCGCAATCCGGAATTGCCCCTCGGGGAATGCCTGCCGCTGTTCAGCAAGGCGGAGCTGCTGGCCTGCAGCCCCACACCTCTGCCCAAGACACTGAAACGCCAGGCGCTGGAGCTGGCCCTGCTGGAGCAAGGCGCGGACCAGGCGGTGCTGCTGCATGCTTTGCTGGCGGCTGAATCCCTGATGGCGGTGCAGGCAGCGGAGCACTTTGAGACTTTTAAACTCTGCTTTTTTGGCAACCTGCACCAGGACCCGACCGACTATGTGTTGCGGGACCTGGGGCTGTATCGCTACGAGGATTACCCGCTGGATCGACAGCACCTGCCGTTCCAGAGCCGGGCGCAGATCATCCAGCACCTGCGCTATTACGACTGCCTGGAGCAGCTGGAAAGCACTCTGTGCGCCGGGCCGGACACGATTCTGGCGCTGGCCGGGCAGCTGCCCACCCCCGCGGGCGAGAACAAAGGTGAGGGTGATGGCGATGCCGCCCTGCACCGGCGCCTGGACCGCCTGCGCCTGGCGCTGGCCCGGCAGCTGGAACGGCTGGACGAACTGGAGGCGGCCGACCAGCTGTACCGGCGCTGCACACGGCCGCCGGCCCGGGAGCGCCGGGCACGTATCGCCGTCAAGCGCGGCGATATCGATACCGGTCTGGCCCTGTGCCGGGAGATATTGGCGACGCCCCACAGCGAGGCGGAGCGGGTTTTCGCGGAGAGCTTTGGTTACCGCACCGCCAAGCGGGAGGGGCACCTGCCGGGTTGGGAACCACCGGCCCGGTACCGGCCGCCCACCCAGACCGCGATATTGCCGCAGGCGCCGGAGCGGGTGGAGCTGCTGGCCGCCGTCTATCTGCAAGGGGGGTCTCCCTGCCCGCAAAGAGACCAGTGTTTTTACGTGGAAAACAGCCTGTTTAACGGGGTGCTGGGGCTCTTTGTCTGGGACATCGTTTTCGCCCCGGTGCCCGGGGCTTTTTTTAATCCGTTTCAAGTGGCGCCCAGCGACTTTCGCACCCCCGACTTTTATCCGTTGCGCCGGGCCGCGTTCGAACAGCGCTTGGCCGAACTCGACAGCCACAGTCTGGCGCATCGGGTGTGGCGGCACTATCGCGAGAAACAGGGCATCGCCAACCCGCTGGTGGCCTGGGAGGCGCTACCGGAAGCGCTGCTGGAACTGGCGCTGACGCGCATCCCCGCCGACCATTGGCGGCAGCTGTTTCAGCGCCTGCTGAGCGATATCGCCCATCACCGAAACGGCCTGCCGGACCTGATTCTGTTTCCGGCGGCGGGCGGCTATGAGCTGGTGGAAGTAAAGGGACCCGGCGACCGCCTGCAACAAAACCAGCTGCGCTGGCTGGCGTTTTTTGCCGAACACCAAATCCCCCACCGGGTCTTGCATGTGGAGTGGCAGCAGCCTTGAGCGGGGTAACGACAGCCTTGAGCGGAACAACGACAGCCTTGAGCGGAACAACGACAGCCTTGAGCGAGACGACAATACCCTCGAGCGGGATGGCAACAGCCTTGAGCGACATGACAGCCGAGAGCGATGCCCGGCCCCTGCAACTGCCGGTGGGACAACTGGTCGCGTTTGCCTGCCGCCGCGGTGACCTGATCGGCGATACCCCGGGCGGGCCCTCGGCCCAGGAGGGAATCCGCGCTCACCAGAAACTGCAAAAACAGCGACCACCGGGCAGTGAAGCCGAGTACAAACTGCAGGTGCAATGGAAGTGCGAGGGCGAGGCGGTGATCCTCAGCGGCCGGGTGGATATCCTGCACCCACAAACGGACCTGCACCGGCCGGTACAGCTGGATGAGATTAAAACCACCTACTGTCCGCCCCGGCAGTTGCCGGAGTCGGTGCGTCAGTTGCATTGGGCCCAACTTAAAATCTACGGTTTCTGTTACCTGTTGCAGCGGCGGGCTGACGGGGAGAACCCCGCTACCGATGACGGCTGCGTGGCTCTGCAGATGTTGTGGCACAACCTGAAAGAGAAAAAAACCTACCCGGAGTTGCACGAGTTCACTTGGCCCGAGCTGGAAGCCTTCGCCCGCGCAGCGGTGGGTGAGTATCTCCATTGGCAGCGGAGCTGGCAGCAGCATCGCCAGCAAATGCAAGCGTCGGCCCGGGCGCTGGCGTTTCCATTTCCCGATTATCGCCCCGGCCAGCGAGAGTTGGCGGTGGCGGCATACCGCTGCCTGCGCGATGGCGGTGAGTTGGTGGTGGAAGCCCCCACCGGCATCGGCAAAACGGTCAGCACCCTGTTCCCGGCCATCAAGGCGCTGGGAGAGGCCCAGGTGGATCAACTGGTGTACCTGACCGCGAAAAACTCCGGCCGCCAGGTGGTGCGGGAAACGGCAGCGCGGCTGCACGACAAGGGACTAAAGCTTTCACTGCTGGAAATACAGGCGCGGAACAAAAGCTGTGCCTGCCGTCTGGGGTTGTGCAGCCGGGATGCCGATGGCATCTGCCCGCGCACCCGGGGCTTTTTTGATCGCCTGCCCGAGGCGCGGCGGCAACTGCTGGGCGAACCCCTGTTAACCCCGTCGGTGATCGCCGGGGTGGCGGACCGCTTGCAGTTGTGTCCGTTTGAGTTGTCGCTGCAGATGCTGCCCTGGGTCGACCTGGTGGTGTGCGATTTCAACTATGTGTTTGATCCCCTGGTCCGGCTGAGTGCCCTGCAGGATCAACGGCAGCGGCGGGCGCTGCTGGTGGACGAGGCCCACAATCTGAGCGACCGCGCCCGGGCGATGTACAGCGCCACCTTGAGCCGCAGAGACAGCCGCCGCGCCGCGGCGGCCTGTAAAGGCTCACACCCGGGATTGCGCCGGAGTATTCAGTCACTGGTGAGATCCCTGGATAAATGGGTAACGCAACGACGACAGGAGGGCGCAACACCAGAGGCAATTGCGGACCGGAATGTCGAGCTGTGGGTAACTCCCCTGTCCGAAGCTGAATGCCACCCGGCAGCCGTCACCCGCGCCGCCCACAAAGTTGTGACAGAGGTCAGCCAGCTGTGGGAGCTGTCCCAGCCGCCTCCGGAAGCGATCGGCGACTGGTTAACCGCGCTCTACCGCTTCCTGTGTATTGAACAATTGCAGGCGGAGCAGCATCGTTGCCTGACCCGGGTGGAAAACCGGGACACTCCCTGGCAGGAACAGCAGCTGAAATTGCTGTGCCTGAACGCCGCCGATTTCCTGCAGCAGTGTTATCAACAGTTTCACGCTGTGATTGCATTTTCTGCCACGCTTCGGCCTGCCGCCTATATCTATCGCCAGCTGGGCCTGCACACACAGTCGCCCTACCTGGTGTTGCCGTCGCCGTTTCGGCCCCAACAGCTGGGGGTCTATCTCTGCTCCTATGTGGACACCCGCTACCAGGCCAGGCACCGGGCCACCGATGCCCTGGTAGATATGGTGGCCCGGGTGTACCACAGCCGCCCGGGCAATTACCTGGTGTTCTTCCCGTCCTACCGTTTTTTACAGCAGGTGGCCCAGCGTTTTACTGATCGGTTTCCGCAGATTGACCTGCTGCAGCAGGAGCCCGGGGCCGGCGACGGCGAGCGCGCCGCGTTTCTGGAGTCCTTTAGCGAGGGCCGCCGGAGCCTGGGGTTTGCCATTATGGGCGGTGTCTTTGGCGAGGGGGTAGATTATGTGGGCGAACAGCTGGTGGGTACCATCGTAGTGGGTGTGGGCCTGCCGCAAGTCAACGAGGAGCAGGAGTTGCTGCGCCGCGCTTGCGATACGGCCGGAGACCATCCTGGGGGCAGCGGTTTCGATATTGCCTATCGCTACCCGGGCATGACCCGGGTATTGCAGACCGCCGGGCGGGTGATTCGCACTGAGTCGGACCGGGGGGTAGTGATCCTGGCCGATTACCGTTTCGCCGATCCCTTTTACCGGGCTCTGTATCCGGAGCACTGGCAGCTGCAAACCTGCAGTAGTGGTGAAGCGCTGTCGAACGGGCTCAATCGGTTCTGGGGTCTTGAGTGAGGAAAGTTTATGGTGTCATCCCGAAAGTTTTATCGCCGTGGACCCCATCGACTGGATCGGCATCCGGTCACCTTTGCGGACGTCAGAAGAGAATTTGGTTTCAGGTCCATCGGTATCGGCCGCTGGGTCACACAGGCGGAGCGCGATCGTGCCGCCGGCCTATTTTATGAGGCGCTCACCGATTTGATGTGGATACTGCAGGGGCCTCCGCTCCTGATCTCCCTTCGGCAAACGTTGTCATTTCAGTATGGTATTGGCGGGCGCCCCGGGATATCGGCCTTCTATGAGCCTTCGACCAGGAATTTCTCGTTGGCGAAAAATGCCGGCCCCGGGTCTATTGCCCACGAGTGGTTCCATGCCCTCGACCACTATCTTGCCGATAAAGCATTCAGCGATGCTCCCCGCGGAATGTTCGCATCGGAAGCCTGGCTGCGCGACGCCACTCCGGTGCCCCATCCCCTCAATGATTGTCTCTACGCCTGTTTCAGATGCATTATGTTGGACGAGGAAACCGGGAAACCCAGTGATCTGGTACGGATATCCAATCGGTTCGACAAAGAAAACGGCTGTGTGTATTACGGCGATCCCGCAGAGCTATGTGCCCGGGCATTTGAAGCCTTCGTTCAGGATTCCAGTATCAGTAACAATTTTCTCGTATCCGGAACCAAGGCCACTAAAGAAGCACACATGGGCCTCTATCCAACGGGCAATCATCGCCAGCGCATTAATGCCGCCTTCAGAGAGTACTTTACTTGTCTCGGCAGGGCTTTGCAGGCGAATTTGAACCGTTCCGTTCATGAACGTTGAGAAAATTTTTAGAAATTTGTGACCTTCAATAGCAGCCGGAAGCGCCAACAGGTCTTCTTTGGTCAAGCGCCATGTTTTACGCACTTTTTGAAAAATACATACGATCCCATGACAATCAGAAAACTCAGCCCCGATTTTTCATCATGCACATACAAAAACGGCGGAATTTCTTATCCTACTGCGCTAATACAGTTCGATAAGAAATTCCGCCGTTCCTGCACCTGAATTCGTGCAATATCCAGACTGACACGAGCCAAAGCAAGCGCAGCTTGCGGAGGCCCGGCCCGCCAAGCGGGCGTACGTGGCCAGCCTGGTTATCTGCTTTCCCTTACAGCGGGCGAACCTTGTTCGCGCAAGGACCTTTCTGGCCCTGACCCACTTCGAACTCAACGGCCTGACCGTCGTTCAATGTAGCGTAGCCGCCACCCGCTTGAATTTCTGAATGGTGAACAAACAGATCTTTACTACCGTCTTCGGGAGCAATAAAGCCGAAGCCTTTATCTGCATTGAACCACTTTACTGTACCTTTAGTCATATTGCGTCTTTCTCACTGTGGTTATCTTAAAATTCCATTTCCGCTACCACTATTACGGAAACAGCCTGTGAATTCAATATAGCCCGGCCCTAAAACCAATATCTTTTGGCCGTATCTCAATTGGGCACTTAAGCTAAAAACGCTCTGGGGCCATTGAAACGCCAAGCTTACAGCAAAATTCCAATACTTGCCCGCTATTAAAAAATATTTAATAAGCCCCTTATACCCAAATTTCCCCTGAAACACAATATTAATTTTCTTATATTTTCTATTTTCCCGTCATTTGCACTATCGTACGGAGAAAGCCTACTGCCTTTTCGGAATCAGAAGGCAGCAAATGCCCGCAAATTAAGTGACAACTCTGTGCTTTATTATTTTTTCTAAGAACCTGTTTAGAATCTCGCGAAGAACTCTCCAGGTCGGGAGGGGCGCCTCTTTTCGGGACCGTATGAGGCAGGGATGCCGATTACGAGCGTACAGGGACGTATTCACAGCGTGTCCCGGAAAGAGGCACCCCTCCCGACCCCGCGCTGGACGTGCAGCACCATAGATCGCAAACAGGCTCTAAGAGCCTGTTTGGAGGCTCGCGTAAAACTCGCTTGGCCGGCTTGGATCGGAAGCCGGCGAAGGCTATTCGCGACCAAACAATTCCCCAAAAAAGTCCCCCTCATACCAGCGCGGCTTCTCATCGGCGTCCGCCACTTCCCGCGCAATGGCGTAGTTCACCTCCGCAAACTGCTGCGCGGCAATGTAGTCGATCTGTTCGTCCGCCACGTCGGTGGGCTGGTGGTAACGCTCTTGCAGGAAGCGGTTCTGCATGGCGGTGCCGTCGATTTCCGGATTCTGCGCTTCGCGGCCGGTGATCAGGTAGATGGCGGGAACGCCCTGGCGCACGAAGTTGTAGTGGTCGCTGCGCACAAAGATGACCTGCTCCGGCATGGGGTCTGGGCTCAGTTTCAGGCCGGTGCGTTTGGCGGCGCGCTCGGCGGTGGCGCCGAGGGTGGAGTGCTCGGCGCCGAAGGCGATGATGTCGTTGAAGGGATACAGCAGCATGGGCATGTCCAGGTTGATATTGGCCACCATGGATTGCGGCGGTACCGGCGGGTGTTGGGCGAAGTAGTCGGAACCCAGCAGGCCCTTTTCCTCGCCGGTGACCGCCACAAACAATATAGAGCGGCGCGGCGCACGGCCGGATTCCCGGAACAGGCGGGCGGTCTCCAGCATCACCGCGATGCCGGCGGCATTGTCCTGGGCGCCGTTGTTGATGCGCCCCTCGCTGTCCACGCCGATATGGTCCAGGTGAGCGGAAAAGACCACGTATTCGTCTTTCAGTTTGGGATCGCTGCCCGGCAACAGCGCCACCACGTTGGGACTGAAGAGTTTTTTGTGCACCGCGCCGCTGGTGAGGGAGGCGCTGTAGGGCAGCGTGAAGCCGCGTGGCACCAGGCCGTGTTCCATCTCCGTAAAGATGGTGTCCAGGCTGCGCTCGGCGCCGATAAACAGCTGGCGTCCCGCCGGCATATCCAGCATGACGCCGGGGTGCAGGCCGGGGATGGCGTCGCCGGGAACGTCGTCGGCGCGGAGCCAGTCCAAAGTGTCGTCGTGCAGGTGTTCCAATGAACGCTTGAAGGACCAGCGCTGTTCGCGCTGCGGCGTATTCAGGCTGATGATTCCGACGGCGCCGTGGCGCACGGCGGTCTCGCGCTTGGTGCGACGGGACGAATAGTGAGCCCCCACTTCGCTGGGCAGGTTCTGCGGGCGGCCGCTCAGTATCACCGCGATCTTGCCCTGGACGTCCAGGTTCGCGTAGTCGTCCACGCCGTATTCCGGTGCCTCTATGCCGTAGCCGACAAATACCAGGCCGGCGGTGGTGACGGTGTCCTCGCTGACGGTGGGCGGCGCAGCGACAAAGTCCTCGCCGAAATTGAACGTGATATCGCCGTCGCGGCTGTGTATCACCAGGGTGGGCTCACGATGCCCCCAGTTGGCCTGGCGAAAGGGCACCTGCTGCAGGTAGCCCTGGGTGCCGGCGGGCTGCAGCCCCAGGACCTGGAACTGCCGGGCCACGTAGTCCGCCGCCTGGCGGTAGCCGGGGCTGCCGGTCTCGCGCCCGGCCAGTTCGTCCGCGGCCAGATACTCCACATGCCGGCGGATATTCTCGCTGTCGGCGGTGGGCAGCGGCTCGAGAGAGGTAATGGTACAGGCCCCAAGGGCGCACGCCAGCAGGGCGCTGAGCAGAAGCTTTATTCTCATCCGAAAATCTTTTTCTCAAATCATTGAAAGGGGGAGAGTCGGGTTAAGGAGCCCTCTCTCCCCTCTCCCCTCCCCGGAGGGGAGAGGGGCTGTTAGGCCAGCAAGCTTACCATGGCCCACAGCAGCGGGATTGCGGCGAGGTTCAACAACAGGCCGGCGCGCAGCATCTGGCCCTGGCGGATTGCGCCGGTACCGTAGGCGAGGGCGTTGGGCGGTGTGGCCACCGGCAGCATAAAGGCGCAGGTAGCGGCGATACCGACACCGAATACCATCGCGTAGCTGATCGCCGGGTCGAACTGCTGCGCCAGGGCGTAGATTACCGGCACCAGGATGGCGGCACTGCCGGTGTTGGAGGCCAGTTCGGTGAGGAAGATCATCAGCGCGATGCCGGCCATGATCAGCAGCCAGCCGGGGGCATTGCCCATTCCCGCCAGCAGCGTCTGCGCCAGCCACACGGAGGTGCCGGTCTCGCTCAGGATGAGCGACAGGCACAGGCCACCGCCGAACAGCAGCAGTATGCCCCAGTTGATGTGCTCCTGGAGCTTGGGCCAGGTGACCAGCCCGAACAGCGGCGCCAGTGCGGTAATGGTGAGCCCGACGATCGCATCGAAACTCCCGCCCAGCCCCAGCGCGCGGCTGATTGGCGCGGAGAAAACCCAGGCGATCACCGTACATACAAACAGCGCCACTGCGCCGGTGGCACGAGCCGTCCATTGGGCGGTCTCCACTTCGGCGTGCACGATCCGGGCGTTTTCCCTGCCCGGGCGCAGCACTACCCACAGCGCGGCCAGCACCAGGGGGAACATCGCCAGAGTTACCGGCAGGCCCACTTTCAACCAGGCGGTAAAATCCAGCCCCAGGGCGCGTCCGGCGATGGCGTTGGGCGGACTGCCGACGATGGTGGCCAGGCCGCCGACATTGGCGGCATAGGCGGTACCGAGGACGATGTAGGTGCGGGTGCGCGGGAACTTTTCGTCCACCAGCGACAGGGCGATGGGCAGCATCATCGCGGTGGTGGCGGTATTGCTCATCCACATGGACAGGAAGGATACGACAGCCATAAAGCCGATCAATGTCAGCCACAGGTGCCCGCCTCCCAGATGTAGTACACCCGCCGCCAGGCGGCGGTCGATACCGTGGGTGTGCAGCACCGAGGCCAGGGTAAAACCCCCCATAAACAGGAAGATAATGGTACTGGAAAAGGGGGCCAGGGCATCGGCCGCGGACATCAATCCGCTGAAGTAGGCCGCCGCCGGCACCAGCAGCGCGGTGACAGGGAGCGGAACTATCTCGCTCATCCACAGGCCGGCGGCGGAGATCAGGATAAACAGCCCCAGCTTTTCCGGACCTTCACCCACCACCGCGCCGGCGAGAAAATGGGCCAGCAGTATCCAAGCGGCTATAACCACAAGCTTGACAGGCGGGGGGAGATTTATCACCGACGTGCTCCGAGGTTTTTTTGTTTGTCGTTAACTCAAGTTTCGGGATTCAAATCGAGGCGCCGGGTGGGGTAGCCCTTTGCGGGACACGCTGTGAATACATCCCTGTACGCTCGTAATCGACATCCCTGTCTCATACGGTCCCACAAAGGGCTACCCCACCCGGCTTTGTGCCACCTTCGCGGCCTTGAACTTCGAAACTTGAGGTCGTTAAGATAACAAATTACCCAGGTCGCTGGTGGGAAGAGCCTTTATTTCATTCGCCCGGAAAACTTTTCGCTATCGCTCTCGCCACCTGCTCGTGGGCGGTATCCGGACAAAAATCCCCGTGTGCCGACAGCAGGTGCGCAAACGGCAGGCGCAACAGGCGCTGGAAATCCGCCAGCAGCCAGTGGGCCAGATCCTTTCCCTCCGGGGTCATGCGCATGCGCCAGATGGGCGCCACCTGCATTCCGCGCCGGAGGCCGGACAGGCGCAGTAAATTTTTGCCGCACCAACTGCAGCCGCACCAGTTCTCCCAGTACTGCAGGGCGTCGCAGGTCAGCAGCAGGCCACCATCCCCGGGCACCCAAAGCGCGGCCTCGGGAAAACGGCCGCGGCTGAATTCAAAAAAGTACCCGCCGGGCACCGGGCAATCACCGCCCTCCCGCAGCCACTGGTCCGCCGCCGGCGCGGGATAGAAAGTCGAATTGAGCTGGCGCCAGAAGGTGAGATTGAATTTGTCGCGGTAGTAAAGATCGTCGCAGCCGTGGTAATAGCCGAGGCGCACCGCGTGGCGGATATTGCCCAGGTCCAGCAGTTTTTCCTCCACCGCCGGGCGCAGGCGCACCGGGTTGACCAGTATCAGGTCGTCACCGCAGCGCACTATGCCCATATTGCGCTTGACCACAGTCGCTGGAGCGAGTTTTGTCGAGCCCGGCAGGCAGAAGAATTCCGGCAGCAGCCGCCGGATTTTACCGTGGGGTTGTGCAGGTGGGTAGGCGATCCGCATGGGAACTGCCGCGGCTTCGCCGGCCGGTCACGAGTACTGCGCCCGGTTGCTGGCGCCGCGCAGGATCTGCAGTGCCTCCTGCGCCCTGTCCCCCGGCACGAAGACATGATCGTGGCGCAGCGCCGCCACCACATTGGCGCTAATGCCCGCACTCGCCAGTTCGGCGGCGATGGCGGCAGTCAGGCCCACTGCCTCGAGGCTGGAATAGACCCGCAGGGTGATCTGGCGAAAACTGCCGCTTGCCTCCAACTCCTCGCGTTCCGCCACCGACTGCGGCAGAATCGCACTGACCCCCTCTCTTTCGCGAAACAGGCACAGACATTCCCGCCACAGCGACCGCGCCTGCTCTTCATCCAGCAGACAGAAAGTATAGGTTTCATCCTCCAGGCGGGACTCCATGTTCTGTAGCAGTTTTTGCAAACGCACTTCTGCATTCATACATTAAATCGCCGGGTTGTTGCTCTTTTTCAACGGCGCGGGCCGTCAGTCCCGACTCGCCTTGGGGTCGGTGCCACCGGCCGGCATCTCTGTAAACTCCTCGCCTTCAAATTCCGGCTCGCCCTCCGCCGGAGTGGTGTCCACGGCGATGTCGCGCCGGGCCTCCCGCTCCCAACGGTCCAGCACCAGATCGATATCTTTTTCCAGCTCGACGTTGGGAAATTCCGGGCAGGGTGCATCTTTCACCGGGTTGTGCCAGCCGGACAGCGGGGCCACGAATACGATCAGGGACTTGTGCAGGTGATTTTCGCCGATACTGGCTTCGGTCCAGGTGGTCTGCCAGGCGAATTTCCCCTTTACCGCATAATCGCTCTCGTAGGATTTGAGAGTGAGAAAATAGGGATAGAGTTTACCGCCCCGGCATACGATGCGCCGCTCTGTTTTGATATTGGCCATCTGGGTAAAAGGATCGAAGTACCAGCGGATGTCGTAGCCGTAGACAAAGCGCATTTCCCCGTTGCGCTCGATAAACGCGTAAGAGCGGCCGCTTCCGTCTCCTTTCAGGCTCCATACGTGGCGCGCCTCGCCGTCCCGGGAAATCAGCCAGGAACCCACCCACTGTTCGGCGGAAAGACGGGATTCGGCTTGCCAGCCCTCGACCTCCTCGTCTCCGTCGTCTTTCGCCGCCAGGGCCGCAGCGCAGGCACTCATCAGCGCCAGCGCAAGAATAAAGCGCCGCTGTACCACAGCCTTACTCCAAGTCCGCTTTATTCTTCCGTGAAGTTTTTTCCTGTTTCTCCAGTCTCAGCCGGCGGCTTTCATCATCGCTCAGGAGCCCGCGAGCTTCGGGCACTCGCTGCCCGCCCGCGGGGTCTGCCAGCGGCTCAGGCGCCGCTGGAAGCTCAACAGTCCGCCGCCATCCTGGAGCCAGTGGCGACCGTCCACTATCGCGAAGTTTAAGGTGACCGGACTCCAACCGGTAAAAGCCACCGCAACCACGCCGCCGGTGCAGCGCACCGAGGCGCCGGTGCGCACGCGCACCCGGTCACCCTGCAGTTTCCAATTGATGGCAAAGCCGTGGGATAAGCGGCCGCCCTCGCCGAATCCATAGGCGAAACCGGTGCCGTCGGCGCGCAATTGCCACACCAGTTGCTCGTCGCCCTCGCCCACCACCAGCCAGTTGCCGGCCCACTGACGCTGGGGGGACTCCGCCGCGGCCGGCGATGGCGACAGGAGGAGCATCAGCGAAGCGATGGCACAGAGGGAAGGGAGGGTTTGGCTGAGGGACAGGCGACGCAAAAACTTCATGCGCAACTCTTCTGTTACTGCGGAGGGTTTAGGCAATGGCGGTGAACGCCACCGCCTAATTTAAGGCTAGACGCAAAAACCTACCGTGGCAGCGGAAACGACAAAAAACTTTATTGAGCCGCCACAGGGCGCGGAGAAGCGTTTATTTCGAGTGGGCGTCCGAGAAGGTCTTGTCTGCGCGCCACACACGGTATTTCAGCTCGAAGCCTTCGGGCAGGTAAACCACCAGCGGCCGCTCGCTGTTGTAGGGCACCATCAGGTCCTCGCCATCCACACGCACGAAGCGCCGCGCTTCGCTGCCTTCGGGGCAGGCTTTGAGCGTGGTCGGAGCGGGCCGGGGCTCGCCCAGCACGTAGTAGCCATAGCCCCAGCCGGGAAGGGTCCCGCGCTTCAGCGGCGCGCGGTAACCGCGCAGATTGCAGTCCACCACTTCGTATTTGCCGGGCACCAGCTCCACCATAAAACGGTTCTCGTCCGCCACCCTGGGCAAGTGAATCACCTGGCGCCGCTTGCCGTCGAGGCTCCCGGGGAAAGCGTCCAGGTCGGAGCAGGCGGCGGCGGTGGTAAACAGCAGCAGTGCGGCGAACAGGGCACAGCGCAGCGGCATGGGAACCCCCTTGGCGCGAAAACTCTCCATTCAGTCTAGACGCCGGCGGCGCAGTCCGAGCCAGAGCAGCAGCCCCAGGGCCGCGGCGGCGGCGAACAGCAGCCAGGCCCAGAGAGTCACCCGCCCGCTCTCGGCGGCAGGCTCCAGGCGCGCCTGGGCCTGGGCCAGCGCCGTGCGCAATTGCTGGAAAGCGGCGATCACTTCGGTGCTGGGGGCGTCCCCCAGTATCGCGCCCCGCAGCGACTGCCACCGCCCCGCCAGCTGTGTCGCCAGGGGCGCGTCGCGCCCGGCCAACTGCTCGCGCACCGGCCGGTAGCCCTGGCGGAATGCAAGCATCAACTGGTGGTAGGCCGCGGCACTGTCCCCGGCGCGGTAGCTGGTCTCCGCCAGTTGCAACAAACCGCCGGCACGCGTCAGGGGGTGTTCCAGCGCGCGCACCTGCTGTGGATTGCCGCGCCACCACATCAGTGCCGCGGCGGCGTCCCCGGGAAGTTCCACCGGCCGGGTGGTGGCCATCCCGGGCAAGCCGATCAGCGCCGGATATCGCCGGGCCAGCTCCACCGGCGGGGGTTCGTACGCGGCCGCCGCCAGATGGGCGACGGTCACCGCCAGGGCCCATCGCTGGTGGCTCGTGAGGTCACCGTCGATGTCGCTGCCGTGCACCGAGTCCGCCGCGGGGTCGAGGGTGTTGTAGAGGTCGTAGAGGCTGAAATTGGCCATGCGTTGGGAGTCGCGCAGAGCCGGCCCCCCGGCTCCCCCCTCACCGCGGCCTCCGTGGCAGGCGGCGCAACGCCTGGCGTAGAGGGGAGCGGCCGCGCTCGCCGCGGGCAATACTTCCGCCGGCGAGCGCTGTAACTGGTAGAGGGCCGCGAGGCGGTCGGCAGCGGCGTTGGCGCGGCGGCGCACCCCCTCGGCATCGCGCTTTGCGGCGATGGCCGCGTCCAGTTCCAGTATGCTGTTTTCCAGCGCGGCGCGGCCCGGCTTATCCGGCAACTGGCGCACCAACCCCAGTGCGCGCTCCAGATTACGCCGCTGCTGGCGGTAGAGAAAGGGATCGCGCACCTCACCCTCCTGCACCGCCTCGCCGTAGTCCACGGCGATATAGGACAGCAGGTTGCCGGCCTCGGCCGCCAACGGCTCCTGGGCGCGCACTTCGCCGGATAGCCACGTGAGAGTCAGCAGGCAGAGGCGAAACAGCCAGGTACATTGCATAGGCGGGTATTTAGCGGGGGTTTCGCAACAGATTAGCACCGCGGTGCTCGTAGGGGCTGGTGTTCGCGAACACAAAATTCGCGCACCCTGTGGGAGCCTGCCCCGCAGGCGAAAAGACGGTGCTAAACGGCAACGCTGTTATTCGCCAGCAGGGCTGGCTCCCACAGGGCGATTCCCCCTTAATTTAGTGCCATTCGGGTCCGATCCGAATGGCACTTACTTAAGCGGTTTCCGGCTCCCGTAGGGCGGATAAGCGAAGCGCATCCGCCGCCCCAGGCTTTGTAACTGGTGGATGCGCTTCGCTTATCCACCCTACAAATAAGGCCATTTGCGCTTAAATCAGTGCAATTCGGGTCCGGTCCCATGAGCCAATGGTTCTGCGAACTCGAAACTTGAGTCAGAAACCCCGCACGGGGCGGGGTTCGGGAAGCGGGGACCGGCTCAGCCCTTGTCCGCACGCTCCTTGGCAATCAAATAGTCGGCCACCTCCAGCATCATCTGCTGGCCGTCGCTCTTGCCCTTGAAGCCCGGCAGGGAGGTGCTGATGCGGTACTTGCCGGCCACCACCACTTCCGGGGTGCCGGAAAGCTGGTAGGCGCGCTGGCTGGCGGAGCCCTGTTTTACCTTGCTGCTGATGGCAAAGGAGTTCATCAGCTTGGCGGCCTTGGCGCCATCGACGCCTTGCTGGTTGAACAGCGTCTCGATGGCCTTCAGGTCCGGGTTCCACTCGCGACCTTCGCGGGTGGCGAACATTTTGCGCTCGTTGTTGATGGCGTTGAAGATGGGTTGGTGCATCTTGTCCAGCACGCCCATGGCTTCGGCCACGTAGTACATACGCGCGTGCACTTCCATCACCGGCTGCCAGATGGCGGGAACCTTGAGCAACGCCACGTCCTCGGGCGCACCCTTCTTCCAGCGGTTGAGGATCGGCTCGAAGTGGTAGCAGTGACCGCAGCCATACCAGAACAGCTCAGTCACCTCGATTTTGCTGTCGTCCTTTTGCGGCACCGTCTGGGGCAACACCTGGTAGTGCTGGCCCTCTTTGAACTGGCCGCTGTCCTGGGCACAGGCGGTCAGGCTGAACAGCAGGGCGAACAGCAGGGAAAGGGGGGCGGCGACGGCTCTCATAGTTTTCTCCAATCGTTATTCTCGCGGCCCGCACACGGGCCGATCGACTCAGTAGGACAGCGCAGATTATTGAAGTTCCCTGGCGAGGAAGCAAGGAAGCGGCGCCCGAAACGCGAAAAGGCCGGTCCTGGACCGGCCATTTTGAGAACGACAGCGGGCAATCAGTCAGTCAGGCCCGCCACATAGTTGGCCAGGGCCTTGATCTCGGCATCGGACAGCGGCTTGGCGACGCTGCGCATCACCCGGGTGTCGCCGTCGTTGGCACGGGTGCCCTCGCGGAAGGCTTTCAGCTGGGTCTCCACATACTCGGCGTACTGGCCGGAGAGGCGCGGATAGCCGGCCGGCGCGTTGCCCTTGCCGGTGGGGGAGTGGCAACCCATGCAGGCCGGCACGCCCGTCTCCGGATTGCCGGCGCGGAAGATTTTGCGACCCAGCGCCAGCCCATCCACATTCTCGCCGCTGTTGAGCATTACCGACATGGGCTCGGAACCGGCCAGCTGGGTCTGCTGGGAGGCGAAGTAGGCGGCGATGTCCTGCAGATCCTGCTCGTCGAGGTTATCCAGCAGCCCAGCCATCTGCGGCACGCTGCGCTCGCCGCTCTTGATGTCCGCCAGCTGCTTGGCCAGGTAGTTCTCCCCCAGGCCGGCCAGTTTGGGGAAAGTCGGGGCCGGGCTGTTGCCGTCGGCACCGTGACAGGCGGCACAGGCCGCGGCCTTTTCTTTGCCGGCGGCGGAGTCTCCGGCCGCGAGGGCGAAAGGTGCGGCCATCGCCAGGCCGAGAAGCAGAGCGGTGTTCTTTATAATGCTGTTCATACGTCGTCCCGTTGCGCGCTGAAATATGCCATCTGGCGCCGCCCCCTCTAATAACTCCAACAAAAAGAGTTCTGCGACGCAAAAACCGCGGCATTATATACTTGCGCGCCAAGCGAAGGTACCCGGTGCACTCCTATGTCTGAAGCCCCCCCAGAACCCGTCAATTTCCGCGCAGTACAGTTTCTGATCAGCGCCCCCACCCTGGCGGAGTGCCCGCCGGACAGCGGCGCCGAGGTGGCCTTTGCCGGGCGCTCCAACGCCGGCAAGTCCAGCGCGATCAATGCGCTCACCGGCAACAGCAAACTGGCGCGCACCTCCAAGACCCCGGGGCGCACCCAACTGATCAATTTCTTCCGCTTGAGCGACGAGCGGCGCCTGGTGGACCTGCCCGGCTACGGCTACGCCAAGGTGGCGCGGTCGATGAAGGACGAGTGGCAGCGCCACCTGGCTTTCTACCTGGAGCGGCGCCAATGCCTTCGGGGACTGGTGCTGCTGATGGATATCCGCCAGCCGCTCAAGGAATTCGACCTGCATATGCTCACCTGGGCCAACACCGCCGGCCTGCCGGTCCATATACTGCTGACCAAGGCGGACAAGCTGAAAAACGGCCCGGCCAACAATACCCGCTTCGCGGTGGAAAAGGCCTTGAAGGAACAGGGGCTGGATACCGGGGTGACTGTGCAGACCTTCTCCGCCACCAGGAAAACCGGGCTGGACAAGCTGGAGCACAAGCTGAACGGGTGGCTGGCACCGGCGGATTCGGGCTCCCTGTAGAGAAGCGGCGGGGCGGCCATCCGCCGCTGGCCGCGATAAAGTTGGACGCCGGGGGGCGAGCCATAGGGAAGCGGCGAATCGACGGCGGCCTTGCGGCCCGCATGCCGAGCTGGAGCTCGGCGTTCCCAGGGGGCCGCTTCTCTAAAGCGGCCCCTGGAGTCAGGGCGCGGAACGGGACAGCAGGGAATTGAGCAGCAACCGCCGCAACTGCCTGCGCGCCCGCGGGGTAAGCCCGCGCAACTCCTCCGCGACCAGGCGCCGCTGCAACAGCAGCAGCGCCAGGGTGTCCTCCCTGATCTCTATTTTCAGATAGCGCGATTCCATGGCTACCCCCGGTTCAGTGATAGGTGTTCAGCTGCGCGCCCCCGCTGCGGCCGGCCAGCTCGTAGTGTTTCGGTATCCGCGGTTCACTGCGGTACAGCGCCTCGATACAGTCCGCAGTGACCTGGCAGCTGCGGTCGCGTTGCAGTTCCCGGGCCAGCCGCGAGCTGGCGCCCACCAGCAGGTAATTGTACAGGCCGCTCTCTCCCTGCTGCCGGTAGGACGACATCAGGGAGACCGCACAGTTGGTGAAGCGACCCACCGCCACCGGATAGCTGGGCCAACTCTCCGCCAGCAGGTAGTCCGCGAGTTCGTAGGCACAGCCGAAATAGGGTGCGGCCTCGCCGTATTTGCCGCTGTCGAACAGCGCACAGCCCTGCTCCATCCAGTCCAGCCAGTAGCGCTCCGACCTCTGGGTATCGGAGGTCAACCACTGGCGGTGATTAGCGCACAAGAATTTCAAGTTCATAAGCTGTCTCCCAAACCATAACTCATGCTAATGCGACTCATTATCATTTGCAACAAAAGTCTAGGAGAATTACAGGGAGGGGGATGGAATGTGCCGGGAAGGCAAAAAAAAAAAGCCGGCAGATGGGGACTGCCGGCCAGGGGTCTGTGCCCTTGGGGATGGGCACTTAAGACGCACCCAGGGGGACGGGTACGCCTTTTGGGCTCTCGCCCAATCTTTCCCGCTTCCAATCGTATTTAAAGCTTAAGCTGAGGGCACCGGATTCCCCATAAAATTTGCGCCGCAACCGCCTCGGCAATTTCACAAACCGGGTACTCTACAAAAAAAAGAGCCCCGACATTGGGTCGGGGCAAGGGGAAAGCTGACTGTCTGGGTTACGGGCACCATCCTGCGATCTGTCTACTTAGAGGGGCGGTTTTGGCGCGGGTTCCCCGGCCGGCAAGCGTTAACGGGCTGCCGGGGGCTCACTTCCCGCCGAGGGACGTATTTAAGGGGCGCCCAGCCGTGTCCCGGAAAGAGGCACCCCTCCCGGCCCCGCGCTGGGCGTGCAGCACCATAGATCGCAAACAGGCTCTAAGAGCAGCGAGCTACTCCCCTTCCCGCTCTATATCGCAGCAATGGCTCGCGGGAATATCGTCCGCTCCCATCAGCACCGCCTGGGTGACCGGGTTGGGGCGGAAGGTGGTGCAGCCTTTCAGGCCCAGTTCAAAGGCCTCCCGGTAGAGGGACTCAAAGTCCTCGAAGGGATAGTCCTCGGGAATATTCACCGTCTTGGAGATGGCGTTGTCCACACAGGGCTGCAACGCCGCCTCCATCCGCAGGTGGGCGCGCGGCGATAGCTTGCGCGCGGAGATAAAGGTCTCCGGCAGCTTCTCCGGGTCGTTGCCGCGCTCGCACCAGAGCCAGTAGGCGGGATCGGTGATATCGAACTCCCGGTAGTCGCCGTTCGGGGTCAGCACCCGCCGGCGGTGGCGGAAGTCGAACACCGGCTCCACACCGCTGGACACGCCGTTGGCGAGCAGGCTGATGGTGCCGGTGGGGGCTATGGCCACCAGGTGACTGTTGCGGATGCCCTTGGCGGCAATGCCCTCGCGAAGCGTCTCCGGCAGCGCGCGGGCGTGGGCACCGTCCAGGTAGGCCTCGCGCTCGAAAAACGGGAAGCTGCCCTTCTCCGCCGCCAACTCGATGGAAGTGCTGTAGGCGGTGTCGCGCAGTACTTTCATCACCTGCCGGGCCAGTGTGCGCGCGGCCTCGCTGTCGTAGTGCAGGTCCAGCATGATCAGCACGTCCGCCAGCCCGGTGATTCCCAGCCCCAGCCGCCGACTGCCGCGGGCCTGTTCCGCCTGGGCCGGCAGCGGGTAGCGGGACAGGTCGATCACATTGTCCAGCATGCGCACCCCCAGGCCCACGCAGTCGCGGATGCCGGGCCAGTCCAGGTCCGCGTGCTCGGTAAACGGCTCGCGCACAAAGCGGGTCAGGTTTACCGACCCCAGGTTGCAGGCGCCGTAGGGCGGCAGGGGGATTTCGCCACAGGGGTTGGTGGCGGTGATCTGCTCCCGGTAGTGGAGGTTGTTGTGCTGGTTGATGCGGTCGACAAACAGCACACCGGGCTCGGCATAGTCGTAGGTGGCGCGCATGATTTTGTGCCACAGTTCGCGGGCGCGCACCCGCTTCAGCACCCGGCAGGGCACCGCGGCCACCTCGCCGGTCCAACGGCGCGGCAGCAGTTCACCGCCCTCCCCCTCCAACTGGTGTTCGGGAAACACCAGCGGCCAGTCGCGATCCGCGTCCACCGCGGCCATAAAATCGTCACACACCAGCACCGAGACGTTGAAATGGCGCAGTTCCCGCGGGTCTTTCTTGGCCGCCACGAAGCGCTCGATATCCGGGTGATCGCAGCGCAGGGTGGCCATCATCGCGCCGCGCCGGCTGCCGGTGGATAACAGGGTGGCGCACATGCTGTCCCAGATGCGCATAAAGGACACGGGCCCGGAGGCGATGGTGCCGGTTTTGAGGGCGCGGCTGCCCGCCGGACGCAGGGTGGAAAAGTCGCAACCGATACCGCCGCCCTGCTGCATGGTCAGCGCGGCCTCCTTGAGCTGATCGAAGATGGCGTCCATGGAATCTTCAATCACCCCCATCACAAAGCAGTTGAACAGGGTAACCTGATGGCCGGTGCCGGCGCCGGCGAGGATGCGCCCGCCAGGCAGGAAGCGGAACCCCTCCAGGTTGCGGTAGAAGTGCTTGGCCCAGAGTTCCCGATCCGTGGGCTCCACCCCGGCCAGGGCATTGGCCACCCGCCGCCAACTGTCCGCCACCGATTTGTCGAATACCTGTTCGCCGTTGCGGTGGCGGTATTTGGTGTCCCAGATAAAGCGGGATATCTCCGCCGCGAAATGGTGCATCTCAGAACCTGTTTGAAGTCTTCGTTTTTCCGTCTTCAGTGGAGGAGAGCTCTGTGCCAGATCCGCAAACAAGCCCTCAGATACTGAGTTCCACCGCCGGGCCCCCTTCGTGGAGGCGGCGGATTGCATCGGCCAGCAGCGGCGCGCAGCTGACCACCTGCAGCTTGTCCACGCCGTCCGCCTGCGGCAGCGAATCGGTGACCGCGACCGCCTCCAGCGGCAACCGGCCGAGCTTTTCCAGGGCATCGCCACAGAACTGGCCGTGGCTGGCCAGGGCGAAGATACGCCTGGCGCCGCCGTTGTGCATGGCGTCCGCGGCGCGGCGCACAGTGCCGCCGCCGGAGATCAGGTCGTCGACGATCAGCACGCAGGCATCGCGCACTTCACCCACCAGGGTGCCGCCGCTCAGTTGGTCCGCGCTGCGGTACTTCTCCACGAAGGCACTGCCGATTTCCCGCTCCAGGCGCTCCCCCAGCGCCCGGCGGAAAGCCTCGGCGCGCTTGACCCCGCCCACATCCGGCGACGCCACCACCAGCGGTCCGTCGTCGTCGCGCAGCTGCGCCTCGGCGAAGTCCACAAACAGCGGCTGCGCCGGCAGGTGGAGGGTGCGGCAGCGGAAGGCGTTCTCGAACGCGGCCAGGTTGTGTGCATCCAGGGTCGCCACGCAGTCCGTTTCCGTGGATTCAAACAGTCCGGCCAGGTATTGGATGGAGAGGGGGTCGCGCAGCTTGGTGCGGCGGTCCTTGCGCGCGTAGCAGAGGTAGGGAATCACCGCGCTGACCCGGGCGGCGCCGGCGTCTTTCAGCGCGCCGGTAAAGAACAGCAGGCGCACCAGCTTGTCGTTCACGCTGTGTTCGGCATCGCTGTACAGGGACTGCACCAGGTAGACATCCGCCCCCTCCACGTCCTCCAGGGGGCGCAGCTTGTGCTCGCCGTCGACGAAGTCCCGCTCCTCGTGTTCACCCAGGGGTTCACCGAGGGCGTCCGCCACCTTGCGGGCAAAGTCGGCGCCGGAATCCAGGCTAAACAGCTTTAGCGGTGGCATGGCGCAGGTAGTGCTGAAACCAGTCGATGGCGAGGCGGATCACCTCTTCCAGTGTGCCGGGCTCCTCGAACAGATGGGTGGCGCCGCGCACTATCTCCAGGTGCGGATCGTTGGTCATGCACGCCGCCGCGTCGCGGTTGAGTTCGATCACCTGGAGGTCCTCCCCGCCGACGATCAGCAGGGTTGGCGCCTGCACTTTCGGCAGCGCCTCATCTGCCAGGTCGGGCCGACCGCCGCGGGACACCACCGCCCCCACCCGACGGGGGCGCTCGGCGGCGGCGATCAGCGCAGCGGCGGCGCCGGTGCTGGAGCCGAACAGGCCGCAGTGCAGTTCCGCGGTGTCCGCCTCCCCCGCCGCCCAGTCGACCGCCGCCGCCAGGCGCCGGGCCAGGCGCGGGATGTCGAAGCGGAATTCGCGGGTGACCTCGTCGATCCGGTTTTCGTCGGCGGTGAGCAGGTCGAACAGCAGGGTGCCAATACCCGCCTGGTTCAACTGCCCCGCCACCATGCGGTTGCGCGGGCTGAAGCGGCTGCTGCCGCTGCCGTGGGCAAAGAGCACCAGGGACTCCGTACCCGGCGGCAAGGAAAGGAATCCCCCCAGCCGCTCGCCGGCCGCATCGACGGTTACTTCGCGCTCGCTCATGGCTGTATATCCTCCGCCTCGCTCATGGCTGATCCTCCGCCTCGCTCATGGCTGTAAATCCTCCGCCTCGCGCATCATCGCGATCACCTGTTCGTCGCTCAGTTGGGAGAAGTCGCGATACCAGGCGCCGATCGCCCAGAAGGCTTCCGGGGTCATCAGGCATTCCACCTTGTCCACCAGGGAGGAAAACCGTCGCAGCGAATCGGGCGGCGCCACCGGCACCGCCAGCACCAGAGACTCGGGTTTCTGCTCGCGCACCGCGCGCGCCGCCGCCTCCATGGTGGCACCGGTGGCGATGCCGTCGTCCACCAGGATCACACAGCGGTCCTTCAGCTCCGGCCAGGGCCTGTCGCCGCGGTAGCGCCCGGCGCGCCGCTCCAGTTCCCCCTGTTCCTCGCGGGCCACTTCCTCCAGCGCCTCGTCGCTGACACCGCAGCTGCGCATCACCTCTTCGTTGATCACTCGCGCGTGGCTGGTGATGGCACCCATGGCCAGCTCCTTGTGGCCGGGCACCCCCAGTTTGCGCACCAGTATCAGATCCAGCGGCGCCTTCAGCGCGCGCGCCACCTCCAGGCCCACGGGCACGCCGCCGCGGGGCAGCGCGAGGACAATCAGGTCTTTGCGGTCGCCAAAAGAGTCGCGGAGAGATTCGGCCAGCCGGCGGCCGGCCTCGGTGCGGTTTTCGAAGGGCGTCATCACAACCCGGCCCTCGTACAGCTCATTGAGTGGTCGATAAAACTAGACTAGCAAACAGACGCCCCCAGAAATCCGAGTTATGACCGATTTTCCCGTCGAAACACCGGGCTTGAGCGAAAAGACCCGCTTCCTGCTCTCGCCCACCAGCTACCCCGAAGGCGCCCGCCGGGTGGAACTGGTGGAAACCCATATGGCGCGGGTGTTCCTGACCGAGCGCTTCGCCTACAAAATGAAAAAGCCAGTGCGTTCCAGCTACCTGGATTTCAGCACCCTGGACAAGCGCTACGGCGACTGTCGCGAGGAGCTGCGCCTGAACCGGCGCCTGACCGACGGCGTCTACCTGGATGTATTGGCCCTGCGACTGACTGCGGAGAACCAGCTGACCCTGGGCGGGCCGGGGGCGCCGGTGGAGTGGCTGGTAAAGATGCGCCGCCTGCCGGAAGAGGCCAGCCTGCCCCGCCGCATCGACAGCACCACGGCGGAAACCCTGGCGCCGCTGCTGCGGCGCCTGTGCGATTTCTACCGCACCGCCGAAGTGATTCCGTTGATTGGGGAGCAATACCTGGAGCGGCTGCACCGCCACTGCGAACAGCTGCGCCGGGATTTACTGGCCCCGGAACTGGGGCTGGCGAAGGAGGAGATAGAGCATATCGCGCGGGCGCTGCTGGACTTTATCCGGCAGCAGCCGGAACTGCTGGCCCGGCGCGCGAACGGCGGGAAAATCGTCGAGGGTCACGGCGACCTGCGCCCGGAGCACTGCTTCCTGACCGACCCGCCACAGATCATCGACTGCCTGGAATTCAGCCGCCCCCTGCGCTGCCTGGACCCGGTGGACGAACTGGGCTATCTGGCGCTGGAGTGCGAGCTGCTGGGACGAAAGGACCTGGGGGAGGTGCTGTTGAAGGGCTACTGCCGTGACGCCGGCGACGAGGTCCCGGAAGCGCTGCTGCGCTTCTACAAAGGCCGCCGCGCCTTCCTCCGCGCGCAGCTGGCGGCGGCGCACCTGCAGGACGGCGAGGTCCCCGAACCGGACAAATGGCGGCGCAAGACCCGCGACTACCTGGACGCCGCCCGGGCTTACTGCCGTTGATCTTTCAGGTTTTTAAGCAGGGCGCCCGATTTTGATACCGGGAATAAAAAAACACCCCGGGCTTGGGGGGGCACCGGGGCGAAACATCTGACTTCCTTGGGGGATGATGACGCATTCCAACGATCTTGCCTGTTTAGAGAGCTCCCTACCGGAACGGTTCCCCAAAAATCGCAAAAAAATGAAAATTTTTTATCTGCGGGATTTGCTGCCTCGCTTAATGGCGGGGAAATCCACGGAGGCCCATCGCGTAAGGTCAGCCGCCCTTGCAGACGGCGCATCGACGGGACCTGTAGGCCAGCGTAGCCAGTGCCACAGCGTACACAAGCACAAAGCGGCAAATCCAGAATTTTCTGCCCACTCCGCATTTCCCTTACCCGTAGGGTGCGCCGTCACCAAAAGGACCGCGATGCCGGCCCGAGCTGTATCGGTGCGCATGGCCCCTACATCGAGGTCTTGTAGGGTGGACAAAAGAGCGAAGCGACGTGCCCATAAGACGAAAGGTGATGGGCACGCTGCGCTTTGCCCATCCTACTACTGACAACAAAAAATCATTACCGATCATCGCCCATGGACGCCAGGATACGATCAACTGATTTCTTGCGCGCAGCAGACGGCGAAATATCGTTGGCGGCCCGATAGTATTTCAGCGATTGCTCCAGATTGCCCTGTCCCTCATAGGCCTTGCCGAGATTGTAGGCGGCATTGGACTTCAGCTTATCGTTGCCAAAACTAAAAACCTGCAGTGAGTAACGAATCGACTGATCCAGGTTGCCGGACCGTAGATGTGCAAGCCCTAGGTTGGATATCGCCTCGTAATTCGCAACATCCAGTTTTTGCGCTTGCTCAAACTCCCTAACTGCAGCGGCATAGTTGCCCTCTCGATAGTATTTCAGTCCCCTCTTATTTCTCGCATTTGATAGGGAGGTAAAGCCCGGCTGGTAGCTCCCCTCTACAAAAGTCAGTACCGGCTCCCACTCATTGTTGAAGGCGAGCTTCAGGTCAACAATGTATCCCGCTACACACTGGCAGTGCCGCGGGTGGGAAAAAGTGTAACGGCGGAGTCCGTGATCCCTCCATTCATAACGCTCATTGCCGAGGCTTTGGCCGGCAGGGATATCCAGTTCCTGTAAAAAGGACTCATCCACGGAGGCTTTACGGAGGGTTGAGTCTTCGACGAGGTAAAAACTCCACTCGACCATATTACCCGTGCCGCTGAAACTGCACTTTGCGGCAAGCAGTTCCCGTCCATTCAGCCTCTGGATGCTTTCCGGATACAGCAAACATTGGCCGCTGGTAATCTTGCCAAGCCGCTGATAGCCGGATGCTGTTTTGCGGAAAACCGTGGCGTGCTGTGCGCCCGGTTCTCCGTAACAAGATTTGCCCTGGGATATCGGCTCTTCGTCTTCGTGCAGGTAATTGATTTCAACGCTATTGGTAAGAGCGTAGTAGGTTTCCGATTTTCCAATCGCATGGAATTCCTCGCGGACACATTCCTGGTAGGTATGGCAACGCTCCCCTCTTTTCGATTCATAACACTCTGTTCCGGGCTCCCGAAACTCCAGACGCTTAATGCCATTCAAACTATCAAAGGGGACAGTCTCGGCAAAGGCAGAGGACGCAAAGACCAAAGCCACCATCGGGATTACGCGCATTGAACGATTTTCTTTTGTTGCATTTTTACCCCGATCATAACATCACAGGTAAAGACTACGTAAAACGTCCCAAGTGATGGTGTTCTGGCGACCGCACTAGTGCGCCCGCCCAATTGCCTTCAATGCGCCTCGTCCCAGTTGGCCCCCCGCCCCAGGTCCACGATCAGCGGCACGGCCAGCTCGGCGGCGCCCTGCATCAGCCCGGTGATGCCTTCGCTCACCCGCGCGGCTTCGTCCTCCGGCACTTCCAGCACCAGTTCGTCGTGCACCTGCATGATCAGCTTGCTGGCCAGCTTTTGTTCCGCCAGCCAGGCGTCCACGGTGATCATCGCGCGCTTGATGATGTCCGCGGCGCTGCCCTGCATGGGCGCGTTGATCGCGGTGCGTTCGGCGGCCTGGCGCTGCATGGCGTTGCGGGAGTTGATCTCCGGCAGGTAGAGCCGGCGGCCGAAGAGGGTTTCCACATAGCCCTTTTCCGCCGCCTGTTTGCGGGTGCTGTCCATATACCGCCGCACGCCGGGATAGCGCTCGAAATAGCGCTCGATATAGGTCTGGGCGTCGGCGCGGGGGATGCCCAGTTGCTTGGCCAGGCCGAAGGCGGACATGCCGTAGATCAGGCCGAAGTTGATCGCCTTGGCGCGGCGGCGCTGCTCGCCGTCGACTTCCTCCGGCGTCACCTCGAACACCTCGGCGGCGGTGGCGCGGTGGATGTCGGCCCCCTGGGCAAAGGCATCCACCAAGCCCTTGTCGCCGGACAGGTGCGCCATGATGCGCAGCTCGATCTGTGAGTAGTCCGCGGCGATGATCACGCGGCCCTCGGGGGCCACGAACGCCTGGCGGATGCGCCGGCCCTCCTCGGTGCGGATGGGGATGTTCTGCAGATTCGGATCGCTGGAGGACAGCCGCCCCGTGGCCGCCACCGCCTGGTGGTAGGAGGTGTGCACGCGGCCGCTGGCCGGATCGATCATCAGCGGCAGCTTGTCGGTGTAGGTGTTCTTCAGTTTCGCCAGGCCCCGGTATTGCATGATCAGCGCCGGCAGCTCGTGGCTGTGGGCCAGTTCCTGCAGCACCGGCTCGGCGGTGGAGGGGGCGCCCTTTGGGGTCTTCTTGATCACCGGGATCAGCAGTTTTTCGAACAGGATGGTGCCCAGCTGCTTGGTGGAGCCGAGGTTGAACTCCTCACCGGCGACGATAAAGGCCTGCTGCTCCACATCGCGCATTTTCTGTTCCAGTTCCCCGCTCTGTTTGGCGAGCATCGCAGCATCGATATAGGTGCCGTAGCGCTCCATGCGCGCGAGCACCGGAACCAACGGCATCTCGATTTCGTCCAGCACCTTTTCCAGGGAGGGCTCGCGGGCCAGGCGCGTGCTCAACTCATTGTGCAGGCGCAGGGTGATGTCGGCGTCCTCGGCGGCGTAGGGCCCGGCCTTTTCCAACTCTATCTGGTTGAAGGTGAGCTGCTTGGCCCCCTTGCCGGCGATGTCCTCGAAATGCACCGTGTGCTCGCCCAGGTACTTGAGCGCGAGGCTGTCCATATCGTGGCGGCTGGCGGTGCTGTCGAGCACGTAGGATTCGAGCATGGTATCGCGGTAGACGCCACGCAGCTGGATGTCGCAGCTAGCGAGGATATGACTGTCGTACTTCAGGTGTTGCCCGACTTTTTTCTGCGCCGGGTCCTCCAGCAGCGGCCGGAGTTTTTCCAGTACCGTTTCCATGGGCAGCTGTTCCGGCGCGCCCATATAGTCGTGGGCCAGGGGCACATAGGCGGCCTCGTGGGGCTCCACGGCAAAGGACAGGCCCACCAGCCTGGCCTGCATATAGTTGAGGCTGGTGGTCTCGGTGTCGAAGGCGAAAACTTCCGAGTTTTTCAGTTTTTCCAGCCAGCGGTCGAAATCCCCCATCTCGGTGATGATTTCATAATTCCGCTCGGCGGCGGCCTGCTGTACCGCGTCCTGCACGCTGTCGCCGTCCAGTTCCTCCAGCCAGCCGCGAAACTCCAGTTCGCCGTAGAGCTGCTTGAGTTGTTCCTTGTGCGGTTCGCCATGGTGCAGGTCCCGGGGATGAACCGGCATCTCCACATCGGTCTTGATGGTGGCGAGCTTGTAGGACAGCTCCGCGGCCTCGCGGTGTTCGGCCATTTTCTTGCCCAGGGTTTTCGCACCGCGGAAACCCAGCGGCGCGATGGCATCCAGGTCCGCGTAGATATCCTTCAGGCTGCCGAGGTTCTGCAAAAGGGCCAGCGCGGTTTTCTCGCCGACGCCGGGCACACCGGGAATATTGTCGGACTTGTCACCCATCAGCGCGAGGAAATCGATGATCAGCTCCGGGCCCACGCCGAATTTTTTCTCCACACCCTCCACGTCCATCTCAGTGTTGGACATGGTGTTCACCAGGGTGATGCCCGGGCGCACCAGCTGCGCCATGTCCTTGTCGCCGGTGGAGATAATCACCTCCTGCCCCTCCCCGAGGGCTTCAAGGGCAAGCGTTCCGATCACGTCGTCCGCCTCCACGCCGTCGATCACCAGCCGCGGCAGGCCCATGGCATCGATCAGGTCGTGGATCGGCTGTATCTGCTCGCGCAGGTCGTCGGGCATGGGCGGGCGGTGGGATTTGTACTCGGCGAAGAGCTCGTCGCGGAAGGTCTTGCCCTTCGCATCGAACACCACCGCGACGGTGCTGTCCGGATGTTCCTTGAGGTGGCGGCGCAGCATGCTGATCACCCCTCGCACCGCGCCGGTGGGATTGCCCTTGCTGGTGGCCAGCGGCGGCAGGGCGTGGAAGGCACGGTAGAGATAGGAGGAGCCGTCCACCAGGATCAGTGGTGGTTGTTTTTCTCTGCTCATAAATACTTACGTTGGTTTTTTACGGATGTCAGGGTTTTGCGCGGGAGAGCCAATAGCCCGGGCGGCGGCGCTGGTGGGCGACCGCAATTACATGGATGCGGTCGGCTTCCACCGCGTAGATCAGTGATAGTGGGAAATGCCGGAAGAGGTCATTTGTTCCTATAGGAGCCTGCTTGCAGGCGAACGGCTACGGAGCTTCGTTCTTATTTCGCCTGCAAGCAGGCTCCTACATCAGATTTCCCCAAACTATAAAGTTTGTCCCGCTCGGCAATATCGAGCTGCGAATCTCCTTTTCCATGCGCTCCAATGGGAATCCCATCGCGGGAGCTCTCAGCGCGGTCTATGCGGTTGTCGTCATTCTACTCCCGAGCTTTTGTTTTTCCCACCAGGGGGCCGGTCGGGAATCTGTGCCAGGCAGCTGCGCGCATCCGCCAGCAGCTGCTCGACCAGCGCCGGATAATCGGCATCCGCCGGCAGGTCGGTGGCGAGCGGGTCCAGGGTGGCGTAGCGCAGGCCGAGGTTGGCGGCGGTCTGGCGATCGCGGTCGTTGGCGGGCACCTCGCCGAACAGGCAGCCGTCCCCGACACCGCGCAGTTCCAGCAGGGTTTTGGCACCGCGGCGGCTGAAGCTGCTGTCGCTCAAGGCCAGCGTCTTCACCCCGGCGGGACCGAAGAAGTGGCCGTAGGCATCGTGGGTCACCGCCACCGGCACGTCCCGGTAGCCCCAGAGCGCCCGTTCCAGCACCTTCTGCAGGTTGGCCATGCGGCGGGAGAAATCCCGCGCGCGGGTGCGGTACACCTCCGCCTGTTGCGGCTGCAACTGCGCCAGCCGCTCGGCGATCTGCGCCGCGATCAGCGCGGCGTTGCGCGGCCGCAGCCACAGGTGGGAGTCGTTCGCCGAGGCCCCGGCATATTCGTAGCCGTCGGCCGCCAGCAGTTGCAGCTGGCGCTCTTCCGGCAGCAGCGCCATCTGTTTCGCCAGTACGTCCTCCAGCTGCGGCCCCACCCAGACCACCAGCAGCGCCCGCTCCAGCGCCGCCCGGTCCGCCACCGTGGGCGCGTAGTGGTGGGGGTCGCCGTTGGCGATCAGCGCGCGCACCGGCAGTTCCGGCCCGGCGATCTCCCGCGCGATCAGCGCCAGTGGGCGCACACTGACCAACAACTCTCCGCCCTGCGGCCGGGGCTCGCCGCAGGCGGTGACGGCAATCAACAGGAGTACAACAAAAAAACGCTTGGCGGACTTCATCTGGCTCACGGGTTGGCAAAAGGAATGCGATATAATCACACACAGCTTTCACCTGCCAGTCATACACTTTTTCCCGCGGAGATTTCCCCCTGAGTCAGACCGAACCGCTAATCACCGCCGAGAACCTGGGCCTGGAAATCGCCGGGCGCCAGTTGCTGCAGGATATCGACCTGGCGCTGCAGCCGGGGGAAATTGTCACCGTAATCGGCCCCAACGGCGCCGGCAAGACCACCCTGCTGCGCCTGCTGCTGGGACTGAGCAAGCCCACCAGCGGCAAGGTGTGGCGCCGCCCCGGCCTGTGCCTGGGCTATATGCCGCAGCGACTGCAGATAGACCCCTCCATGCCCATGTCGGTGGCGCGCTTCCTGCAGCTGGGCCAGCCGGAGGCCGACGTGCGCGAGGCACTCTCCCGGGTGGGGGCGGAGCGGCTGGCGGATACCGGACTGGCGGAACTCTCCGGCGGCGAGATGCAGCGGGTGCTGCTGGCCCGCGCCGCCTCGCGCAAGCCGCAGCTGCTGGTGCTGGACGAGCCCACCCAGGGGGTGGACCTGGGCGGCCAGGGGGAGGTCTACCGGCTGATCGCCGCGCTGCGGGACCAACTGGGCTGCGGGGTGCTGCTGGTCTCCCACGATCTTCACTTGGTGATGGCGGCCACCGACAAGGTCCTGTGCATCAATCAACATATCTGCTGCGAGGGCCTGCCGGAGCAGGTGAGCCGCGATCCGGCCTACCTGGAACTGTTCGGCGACAAGGTGGTGCCCTACACCCACCAGCACAATCACGAACACGGATTGGGTGGCGATATTATCCATCCACATTCGCATCCACACCCACACGACCGGGACGAGCACAAGCAGTGACCCAGCTCAGCGACTTGTTGCAAACACAGTTTCTCTGGTACGCCCTGGCCGCCGGCCTGCTGGTGGCACTGGTGAGCGGCCCTCTGGGCTGCTTCGCGGTATGGCGGCGCATGGCCTACTTCGGCGACACCCTGGCCCACTCGGCGCTGCTCGGCGTGACCCTGGGATTTATCCTGCAGATCCAAGCCACCATCGCCGTGGGCGCCAGCTGCTGCGCGCTGGCGATCCTGCTGGTTTACTTGCAGCGCCGGCAGAAGCTCTCGGTGGACACCCTGCTTGGCATTCTCTCCCACTCCATGCTGGCGCTGGGCATCGTCACCGTCAGCCTGTTCGGCATCAATGTGGACCTGCTGTCGCTGCTGCTCGGCGACTTGCTCGCGGTGGGTGGGCAGGACCTGGTATTGATGGCAATCGCCGCCGCCGCGATCGCCACGCTGTTGTATTTCCTGTGGGAAAAACTGCTGGCCTTTACCCTGCACGAGGAACTGGCCGCGGTGGAAGGCGTACCGGTGGAAAAAACCCGCCTGGCGCTGATGCTGATGCTGGCGCTGCTGATCGCCATCGCCATGAAGGTGGTGGGCATACTGCTGATCACCGCCCTGCTGATTATCCCCGCCGCCAGCGCCCGCCGACTTTCGCGCACGCCGGAGCGGATGGCCGGGTTTGCGTCAGCAATCGGTTGCCTCGCGGTAGTGTTGGGGCTGCTGGCGTCGATTTTTTGGGATACGCCGGCGGGGCCTTCGATTGTGTTGGCTGCCGGTTTGATATTTCTCGTCACTCAGACTGTTCCGGGTCGAAGCGCCTGAGCGGTTTAAATTCTGCGTTAAGGAACCGGCTGTGCCATCGAAGCCACAACTCCGGCAAGTTAATTTTCACTCCCTGCTCCGAGGGCACAATATCTATTGTGCCACGCGCGTAGCCCCTATATTTTTTCTCTCATGATCTGCATTGCTGTTCAGCAAAAAAAACCGAACAAGAACGATCCATATACAAATAAACAATAGAGCCCCACGCCACAGTCGGGATGTCAACAACACAAGAATCAATAATTACTTATTAAGGGAATATCTATGCATTCAGCTTTCAACAAAAGACTTTCTGCATTTTTGCCAATACTTTTCATGTCCGCCTGTGGCGGTGGTGGCGGTAGCAGTTCGGATGGCGGCGCCCCATACACTTCGTCCAATCGCGCTCCCGAATTTATCTCCGCCAGTGAAATCACCTCGGAGGAAAACAATTCCGACACCTTGTTGACGCTGTCGGCCAGCGATGCCGATGGGGACAACATAATCTTTAGCGTTATTGGTGGCGAGGACCAGTCTCGCTTCCTGATCGATAACGGCAACCAATTGCGCTTCGGATTTGCACCGGACTTTGAGAATCCGGCCGACTTGGATGGCGACAATATCTACCAGGTAACGGTTGAGGCCAGCGACGGCAAGGGCGGCACAGCGAGCCAGGCCGTTGTAATCACCATCCTCGATATCAACGATGGCGCTCCTGAGTTTACCTCCTCCACCGAAATCACCGTACAGGAAGGTGTCCGCGGCGTTTTCTACACAGCTGCGGCACAGGACCCGGATAGGGACGATGTTGCTTACTCGCTGAGTGACGGCGCCGATTCCGGGTTGTTTTCCGTTGATTCCGTCAGCGGCGATCTCCGCTTTAACGATGCGCCAGATTTTGGGTCCCCTGCGGATAGCGACGAAGACAATCTTTATCAGCTGATAATTAGTGCCGCTGATAACGAGGGCGCAGCGAATCAGCTCTCGCTGGAAGTTACCGTTACCGAACAAACGTCGCCATCGGTTCGTATCGATTTTCCGACCGGCGGCGCCAATATGGGTGGGAAGCTTTCCGGTATCGCACTTACCGCCAGGGCTGTCGATCTGGAAAGTGGCAAAGACGCTTCCGACCAGCTGGCCAGCATCACGGTCGACAGTCAGTCGCCAGTACAGGATTCTTCCAGCGAAGCCCTCTGGTATCTCGATACTTCACTCGGCGAAGGCCGGGATGCCTACCGGCTATCTGCACAATTTGTCACTGGTGACGGTGTGGATTACAGCCATTCTGTCATCAATGAGCAGCTGATCGAAATGGCAATCGGAGTTTCCTATGACAACTTTTATGGAACACATTATTTCGCCGACAGATATTTAGGCACGATATTTGAGGTAGGCAGTTCTCGTCGGGTTATTTCCGGACCCACTGTCGGCTCCGGTCCCGCGCTCAAACCGATCGATATGGAGCAGAATTTTCCACTTGTCCGCAGCGATCCCAGTAATGACAAGTTTGTAGTGCTTAATAAAGATGGTTCCATCGTCTCCGTGCAGAGAACCACGGGGGATCGAACCCTGCTGATAGATCCACATTGTTCGCCCTGCGAATCCCTCCCAAAGCGTCGAGAAATTACACTAGACAGTACTGGCACCATTGCGTATTCGACGCTGGCCAAATTCGACCTTCCATATTATGGAGAAATATATCGTTACAACTTATCCACTGGCGACTCTGAATTGATTTCCAGTTCCGATCCGTCTTTACCCAAAGGTAAAGGCCCCGATCTGTCAGTACCGTCTGGTATTGTATTGGATGAAGGAAATGGCCAGCTTTACGTGATTGATATTTCCACGAGTTCTATTGTCAGGGTAGATATTGCCAGTGGCGATAGAACGACGATTAGTGGCAATGGTGTTGGCAACGGCGAAAGACTTTCGGGACACTATATTGTCGGTGATTTTGACAATGGTAAAATCTATGCCCCCGGCTACGAAGATTTCGACATCCAAAAAGTACATCAAGTGGATATAGAAACCGGTAATCGATCAGTTGTTGTCAACTGGGCTACAGGTCAAGGGCCGTTGGTGGGCTATCATTCTTCAATAGGTCGAGAGCCCGCTAACGATCGCCTGCTGTTAGCATCCTATTTGAATTCAGATGCGGCTGTCATATCCCTCGATATCGACACCGGCGATTACTCGGTAATTTCCTCGAACCGTGTCGGGCGGGGACCCAGCGGACCCAGCTACAATTGGAGCGATCTTAGTTATAGCAGTTCCACAGATCGATTACTGGCTGTCTCGCAAAACGACAACGCAGTTGCAGGAATAGACCTGCAGAATGGCGACCGTACAATCGTATCCGACTTTGATCCGGGCGCTTCGCCACGCGTGGTGGCTTCGACAATCGTTGCCGATGAATCCGGTCGCCACGCCTATATATTCGATGAGTACTCCGACCGGTTGACCAGGATAGATCTGGAAAGTGGCGAACTCGCGGTAATCTCTGCCACGGGGATAGGTGAGGGGCCGGCCTTCTTCGGTCTCGTTCAAGCCATGGAGCTGGACGCAAATAACAATCGTATCGTTTTATTGCAGGCGTCGGGACTGATGACCGTCGATCTGGATACCGGCGACAGAGAAATTATTTTCGATAACCACACCGGTAGCGGACCGTTCTTTGACTCTGTCGACGGACTGGCACTGGATCTCGCGAACAACCGCGCCTTCGTCAGCGATGACGGTACCGGCGGAGTTTGGCAAGTCGACCTGACAAGCGGTGATAGAAGCACTTTTGCTTCCTCAGTACACGGCGGCACAGCAGATCAAGCCCCTATCGACCTTGTGCTGGATACCCTTGGTAACCGACTTCTGGTAGGCACCGAAAGTGGAAATCTGGTAGCTATCGATCTGGAAGACTTCTCACAGTCGACACTGTCTAGCGGCAGTGACTGCGATGGCGCCAGCCCCAGCGACTGCCACGGAGTGCCGGTTGCCGCCTTCAGTTCCATGACCATCGATAGGGCAGGCAATCGCCTCTTTGCCTACGATGGCGATCTGGACGGCCTCGGCGGGATAGTTGTTGTCGACCTGCGCTCCGGTCAGCGAGCATTGGCCTCCAAATAGTAATTAATTCTATCCGGGTTCCGAATCTTCGGAACCCGTTCCCACTCCATGACCTTGCCATCACGTAAGTTATTGCTGATAGCTAGATTCGAATTCGATTAGTTGCGTCAAAGACCGCATAGGTAGTTGAGACGTCAACGGTAGATAAATTTTAACCCCTATCACTGCTTTAACCCCGCTTTATCGTATGACAATTGTTCTTATCGATGGGCACTGCTAATGTTGATCTCGGCCAATAAATAGTCACCACCTCATAATTAAAATAAATGGAAGATTAACAACGGATTTTGGACGCCGATGGCGCCGGCAGGGTGAGCGCCAGGGATGGCGCGAGTCATGCAGTCCCGCAAAGGGCCATCCCACCCAGTCCGCCAACCTCACCACGAGATTATGAACAGGCTCTTAGAAAGAAATCTGCGCCGAACGATTTTCGAACGATTTTGGAACGATTTTGGAGGAACGATTTTGGGACGATTTTGGGACAGGACGATTTAGGAACGATTTTGGGAAGGAACGATTTTGGGACACCCACCAAACGATTTCCCACCAAACGATTTCCCACCAAACGATTTGGGACACCCACCAAACCGATTTTGGGACACCCACCAAACAAACAAACCGATTTTGGGACACCCACCAAACAAAAAGCATCTTACGCCAACCCGCTTGAGAAACACTCTTTTCTCCGTAAAAATACTGGCTATTCATCCAACTGTATGGATAGCCAGATATGGGACTTCCGCGCAAAGTCCTGGTATCCCTTGATACAACCCCCTACTACCACTGTGTGTCCCGCTGCGTGCGCCGCGCCTTTCTGTGTGGGCGGGACGAGCGTACCGGGCAGTGTTTTGAGCACCGCCGCCAGTGGATCGAGGACCGATTGCTGGAACTGGCTGAGGTGTTCGCGCTGGATGTTTGTGCCTATGCGGTGATGAGTAATCACTATCATGTTGTGTTACACGTCAACGAGACACAAGCGGCTGGTTGGGAACTGCGCGAGGTGGTGGAGCGCTGGCACCAGTTGTGCAAGGGCT